>JBDTXY010000414.1:0-3148 GCA_040005945.1 Acidobacteriota bacterium | reverse complement strand
GCCTTGACGAGCATCGGGTGCTGCGCGTAGAAGCCCGCGGCCCTGTCCACGATCGTCGGGTCTTTCTTGGCCGCCTGCTCGGCGATCGTCTGGACCGCCTCCGGGCTCACCTGTTGAGCCTGCTGCGGCGTCACGTTTCCGCTCGCGGCCGCGCCCGCGACGGAGCCGAGCCCGAGCGAGGTCAGGACCTGTGAGGCGGCGCCGGGGCCGAGCGCTCCCAGAAGTTGGTTGAGCAGGCCCGCCTTCTGGGCCGGGTTCGACTGCCCGTATAACCCGGACAGCATCTGCTCGAACGGCGGCGTCTGATCGGACCGGAAGGCGTCGCCGAGGCTGTCCGCGAGAGTGGCCTGCGGAACCGCCGTGGCCACGCGATCATAGGTCTCGTGCACCTCCGAGTCCGGAGCCTTGCCGCTTGCGACTCGATTGACGAGGTCCCCGAGGTCGTCCAGAAGAGTCATGGCTTCCTCCTTGTTTTCCGGGACTCGTCATGAGGCGGGGGTCGGGGGGATACCCGTCGTGGCCGACGAGCCGGATCTGAGGAATCTCTATCACGTCCAGCGGCTCCCCGACCTGGCCGCGTTGCCTTTTTTGCCACGCCTTCTTCAGGGCGGCCAACGTCCCGCGATTGAGGGTTCTCCTGCAGCTGCCCTCAGAAATCGCCGCCGGTTGCCGTCGCGGTCCTGGTCCGACCCCAGGTTGAGGAGCCGGGCTCTTTCCGCCCGTGGGGTCTACGGGATCTCGCTACCAGGACGACGAGGCCGGCGAGGCAGGTCCAGGCGAGCCAGTCTCCCAGAGCGGCGTAGAGCGTCCGCACTCCTCGGATCGGCACCTGCGCGACGAGCACACGGTCGCTCGTGACGTAGTGGTCCATCGAGGCGAGCTGCCGGCCCTGGTAGTCGAAGGCGGCGGAGAGGCCCTGGCTCGTTTGGCGGACCATGTTGAATCCCTGCTCGACCGCCCGGAAGCTGGCCATCCTCGTATGCCACGGGTCGATTGCCTTCCAGTCGTTCGACGGGTCGAGCACGATGTCCACTCCGAGACGACCGGCCTGCGCGAGCAGGCGCGGGAAATCAGCGTCGAAGCAGATGATCGAGCTCAGGCGCCCGTAAGGGGTATCGAGCACCCGCACCTTCCCGTCGCGCCTGATCGAGATCGCCGCCTCGCCCCCGGGCACCGGATGGGCCTTGAAGAATTCCCAGGCCGGGCGTCCGTCGGGCTGGATGAGCACGATCTTGTTCTCGAGCGGGGGGGTCGTCTCGAGATGCCAGGTCGCGAGAGCCATTCCGAGGTATATGCCATGACTTCTGGCGAGGATGCCTGCGCGCCGAATCAAATCCTCCTCGTCATACTTGAGAACGGGAGCATTGGCCTCTCCCCAGAAGACGATGCGGGCACCCGCGCGCGCTTCGCGCTCGCTTCGGCGGAGCAAGTCGTCGTCGATGGTCGCTGCGCGTTCCCGAATAGTCGCGATTTCGGCCGGAGTGAGTGGCGCGTGGCGGAAGAACCGCCCGGTGACCTTGGGATCGGGATGAAGCGCGAGTTCGAGCCGGGAGAGCGAGGCGACCCGGACCGTTTTCGCGGACGGAGGGAAGAGCGCAAGACGGGCTCCGCCGACGAAGACAACGGCGATGACCAGAGTGAAGCAGGCGACAGCCGCACGCGACACACGCCGTGAAACCGGCCATTCCTCCCAGACGGAATTCCCCGCCGAGGCCGCCCATCCGATGAGGAACGTCACACCCCAGAGGCCGGTGACCGAGAGGATCTGGAGAAGAGGCAGGTTTCCATGCTGGGAGTACGCCACCGAAAACCAGCTGCCGAACGGTCCCAGAGAGGTCAGGAATTCGATCCCGGTCCACAGAAAGGGGAAGACGAGCGTCCCGGGAATTCCGGGCAGGCGGCGCCTCAGGAGACGGTCTCCCAGGTAGGGGAGCGTGAAGCAGATCCCATACGTGATCATCACGCAGGCGTAGATGACGGGCGGAAACGGAACCATTCCACGGAACTGAATCGCCAGAGCGGCGACCTGCACGACGATTGTCAGCGCGAGACCGGCGAGGACCCGATGCGAGCGGGTGAACCGCAGCAGGAAGAAGGGGGCCAGCCACGCGGCCAGCGCGACGCTATGTCCGCCGTTCGCGAATGGGACGAGCACGACGGCGGTGAGCAGGGGGATCCACGATCCGCCTTTCGGCGCGGCGTCCGCTCGGAGGACTGCCGACGCTTCGGCCCGCGGTTCAGGACTGCTTGGCACGGAGACCTCGGATTTCGAGTTTTCTCCCGCGCCGAATGGCCCCGATGACGGCGGCGTCGATCACGTCGTCTATCAAGCGGTCTCTCGAGATCCACGGGAATGAGGGTCGTTGGATGAGAAGGGACGTGATGCCGTGTGTGGCGGCCCATAGAGCCTGAGTGCTCGACTCCACCTCGCGCTCTCCGGCCCGGGACCCTACGAGGCACAGCTTGACGAGAGACCGCGCGACATCGAAGGCGCGGTGGGTCTTGTAGGGGCGTTTGAAGGGGTTGCGAACGATGAACGCGATGGCGTACTCGGCGGGATGGCGGAGCCCCCATTCGACGTATACGCGGAGGCCGCGCTTCAACTGCTGCACCGGGTCTTTCCCGCGTTTCTGAATCAGGACCCCCAGCTCTTCGTGCAGGTGAGCGAAACTCTCTTCTATCAGGACGTCGAAGAGCTCCTGCTTGCTCTCGAAGTGGAGATAGATCGCCGCGGCCGAGTACCCGACGCTGCTCGCGAGCTTCCGCATCGAGAATCTTTCGTACCCGCTCTCGACGAAGATCCCGCGGGCGGCGTCCAGGATCTGGGCCCGCAATTCCTCGCGATGCTGCGCACGCCGGGCGTTTGCTTTCATGAACGCTGTTCAGCATAGTGAACAGCGTTCAGTCTGTCAAGCGCAATCCGTCCGGTGTTCTCGCGTCCGCCGAGCCCCATCCGGCGCACGAGGTAAGCGAGGCGCGGGTCCTCGTGGAGGAAACATCGGACAGGGCCTTGAAACCCTCCATGATCTGGAGCGCGGCGACGGCGGCGACGCAGGCCGAAGGGGGAGCTTTCCGATCCGGGGATAGGCTAGCGGCGTGCCGCAGCCTCCCCGGAGCCTGTTCGCCGGTTTCTGCGTCCTCCTCCTGG
>JBDTXY010000413.1:0-3157 GCA_040005945.1 Acidobacteriota bacterium | reverse complement strand
AGCAGGCGATCGAGAAGGGATACATCCCGGGTCCGCGGATGTTCGTCGTGACGCGCGCGATCTCGACCACGGGCGGCTATCCCCTGGAGGACTACGCCCCCGAGCTCGACATGCCCACGGGCGCGCAGTTAATCGACGGACCGGTCGAGGCGCGCAAGGCCGCGCGCGAGCAGCTGTCCCACGGCGCCGACTGGCTGAAGGTGTACATGACGCACCGCTCGTGGCTGGACGGCCAGGGCAAGCTGGTCTCGCAGCCGACACTCACCGTCGAGGAGTTGAAGGCCATCGTCGACGAGGCGCACGGCTGGGGGCGCAAGGTCGCCTGCCACGCCTACGGTGGCATCGGCCTGCACCGGGCCTTGGACGGCGGCTGCGACTCGATCGAGCACGGCCTGGATCTCGATGACGCGGCCGTGGCCCAGATGGTCAAGCAGGGGACCTGGCTATGCCCGACGATGAGCGTCTATTACATGGAGTGGTCGCCGGAGGATACGCCCGCGGGAAAGCGCGATCGCCAGCGCGCGGCGGTCCATGGGCCGTCGCTGCAGAAGGCGGTGAAGGCGGGAGTCAAGATCGCGTTCGGGACCGACGTCGGCGGATTTCCCTGGAGCGAGCCGATCGCGCAGGAGTTCGCGCGCATGGTGGAGTTCGGGATGTCGCCGATGGCGGCGATCCAGGCGGCGACGTCGAAGGCGGCCGACATGCTCGACATGCCAGGGCGCCTCGGGGTGGTGGCACCGGGCGCGTTGGCCGACCTCGTGGCCGTGCCGGGCGACCCGCTGAAGGACATCTCGGAGTTAACGCGCGTGAGCTTCGTGATGAAGGACGGGAAGGTCTACCGGGGCGAGAGTCCGGGGCGGCCGAGGGATTAGCCGCCCCGTTCTTTCGCGTGTCGAGTCTTAGCGGTTGTCGAAGTCCTGAGGAATGGATGCGTCCACCGGAGGATCGACCCGAACGAAGTTTCCGCTCAGGACCCAGGCGCGCTGGCTCGGGCCAAAGCGCGGGGCGAGCAGCCCGTCGTTGAGCTCGCGCGTCACGGCGAAACGATTCCACTGTGTGGCGGGAATGAAGAGGCGCTCATTGGACTGTCCATCCGACGTCCCTTCCAGATCGCCCTCTTCGCCGGAGATAACGCCGTCGCCGTCCTGATCGACGCGAGCCACTTCCGCGGCGTACGCCTTGAAGATGCGCTCGTTCAGATCGGTGGTATTGGGAAAGAACGACTTCACCCGTACATAGACGTCCAAGAAAATCTCGTTGCCGAGGTTGCTGGGGACGAAGCGCAGGCGAAACTCTTTGTGCTCCTCATCGCCCTCCTCCGGGCAATCCAGATCGTCCAGACTGTTTTCCTGTAGGCGATCCGGATCGCGCGGGTCATTCGGGTTGTCGCCGTAGACCCTTGGGTCGTTTCCGCCCGTGGGTCCGGGTCCGGTCGGGCCGGTGCCGGCGGGTCCGGATCCCGGAACCACGGATGTCAAGAACGCGACCCGGCCGTCTGCGAAGCTGCTTCCCAAGCCGCCCGTGAAGGGAAGCTCATAGGCCGGGAAGACCCAATCCGTGTACTCGTTGAATTCCCAGTACGAATGGCAGTCGGCCTGCTGAAGGCAGTTGAAAGCCCCCATCGAGAGCGCGACCGGGACCGTGTTGCCCTGATGATCGGGGAAATGGTCCGACGCGCTCGGAAAACGTACGTTCGTGCCGTCGGTCGTAAAAATCCGGCCGGGCACATTGTGCCCGTTCCCCATCTTATTCAGGGCATCGGCGTCGGCCTGCGTGATCTTGCCGAATTTTGCGTGTCCGTCCGGGCGGGGCATAGCCACCACGGGCACGATCACGTCGTGCAGCTGCCATCCCTCGTACCAGCCGGACTCGTTGTTGATGACGAAGAGGCCGGAGATGTCCGTGAAGAAATCGTTGAATGAGCCCGGGTCGTTGGGATCCGTGGGCAGGCCCGGCTTGGGCTCGAGCGTGAGGCGAACCGCCGCGATCGTCGGCTTCCCGCGGTTGGCGCAGTTCGCCGCGGTCGGGATCACCCCGCCGTTGATTTCCGGGATCCTCGCCGTGAACACGTTCGGCTCGAATCCGGTCGTGTCGAGCAAGTAGTAGCCGAAGAGCTGGCTCGGGGTCGGCGCCTCGGAAAAGGCCCGCATCGGATTGTAGGTGTGCGGCCGCTTGGCGAGCTCCAGGATCCGCGCCTTCAGCGGTGGAGGCAGATTCTTGATGTCGGGCCGATCCAGGATGGCGTTCACGTTGGTGGTCAGCGAGTCGTCGTCCTGAGCGACGGCGATGCCCGTCCCGATTCCCATCGTCGAGATGCACAGAAGGATCACCGCCGGGGCCAGACGCAATCGTCGAGTCATAAGCTCCTCCGAAATCGCGCGAACGAAATTGATTCGCGTGAGGAGGATCAGTTCACGGAAAATGCCGCGCGAGGCGGCCTTGAGACGGCCTTAACCTGTCGCGGCGCTCGTCTTCTTAATCAGATCTTGAGACGAGCATCCGGGCGACTACGGTCCGCGCCGGTTGAGCAGATCCAGGAACTCTTCGCGGACCGATTGTCCGTTGAAAATTCCGCGGATTGCGGAGGTGACGGTGACGGCACCGGGCTTCTTGACGCCGCGCATCTCCACGCACAGGTGCCGCGCCTCGACGACGACCATGACTCCCTGCGGATTCAGCTTCTCGGCCATGAAGCTGGCGATCTGCTCGGTCAACCGCTCCTGGAGCTGCGGGCGACGGGCATAGAACTCGACGATGCGCGCCATCTTGGAGAGTCCCACGATGGACTCGTTGGGAATGTAGGCCACGTGCGCGTGTCCGTAGAAGGGCACGAAATGGTGGGAGCACAGGGAGTAGAACGGAATGTCCTTTTCCATCACCATCGCCGTGTAGCGTTCTTCGTTCGGGAAGAAGGTGACCTTGGGCTCGGCTCCCTCGGAGAGGCCGGCGAAGAGCTCGAGATACATCTTCGCGACGCGCTCCGGCGTCTCCGTGAGGTTGGGGTCCGAGCGGTCCAGGCCCAGAAGCTCGATGATCTTGCCGAAATGCGCCGCGATGTCGCGGATGCGCCCGGTGTCCGCCAGCGGGGGAACGTTCGAGGGCTCGCTCATGCGGAGTCGCGAATCGCGGCCTAGGCCGCGCGCGCCTTTGCGAGCAG
>JBDTXY010000412.1:0-3174 GCA_040005945.1 Acidobacteriota bacterium | reverse complement strand
ATTCGTCTGCGCATTGGCGTCACGGCCCCCGGCGCGACCGCGGAGCAGCTGGAGGCCTTGCGCGTCAAGACCGAGCAGTACTGCGTCGTCATGCAGACGCTGATGCGGCCGCCGGCGATTCAAACCGAGTGGGTCGACGCGTAGCCGGCCCGAAGCGTCATCGGTGTTCTCGCGGCAGGCCAACGCGGCGGATGAGCGCGTCGAAACGAGGGTCCGAGCGCAGCGGGTCGACGCCGGGGTCCACGAGAAGGAAGGTCAGGCCGTGGGAGCGCTCCTCCAGCGCCTTCTCGAGCTGCGCGAACGCGCGATCGAGCTGGCCCAGCGCGGCCGGGATTGCGGCGAGGTAATAGGAGGACACGTAGCGGGTGGCGGCGATCTCGTCGAGACGGGCGAGCGTCTCCTCGGCGTCGCTCGCCCGTCCGAACGTCGCGTGGATGCGGCCCAGCGTCGCAAGAAACAAGGGGTCACTGCCGCCGGAGAGCCGGATCGCCTCCTGGATCTCGGCCAACGCGTCCCGATCCATCCCCTTGCGCTCGTAACAGAGGCTCATGTACCAGTGGGAGACGACGAACGCCGGGTCCATCTCGATCGTTTTCTTGATCTCCTCAATGGCCTCGTCGTAGCGGCGCGCGAAGTAGTAGACCCAACCGGAGGCGTTGCTCGTGATCAGAGACAGGGGATCTAACTCCTGCGCGCGCCGCGCATCGGAGAGCGCCTCGTCGTGGCGGCCCATCGTCGTCCGAAGGTTCGCCTGCCACAGCGAGGCGATCGGGTAGTTCGGATTCAGCGCGATCGCGCGGTGGTACTCCTCCTCCGCCCCGGCCCAGTCCCAGTCGAAATAATGCTTCGCGTAGGCCAGAGGCGCTCGCGCCTCGGCTAAGTCGGGGTCGATCTCGAGAGCCCGGAGCGCGGCCGCCTTGGCTTTGGGAAAAGCCTCCCGCGGGGCGAGCACGGTGTAGAAGCCGAGCACGTCGTAGGCATCGGCGAGCCCGGCGTACGCCAGGGCGTAGCTCGGATCCGCCTCGATCGCCTGCCGAAAGTACTCGATCCCGCGGCGCAATCCCTCGGCGGTCCGCTTGTTCCAGAAGAACCGTCCCTGGAGAAACAGCCGATACGCCTCGGCGCTCTCCGTGTATCGGCGCGCCACGCGTTCCTTCTGTTCGCCCGTCAGCTTGGGCCTCAGGTTGTCCGAGATCTGGCCGGCGATGGCCTCTTCCAGCGCGACCAGCTCGGACAGGGGTTGCGCGTACTGCCCGGCCCAGAGCTGGGACCCGTCGGCCAGATCCACGAGCTCGGATCGGACGACCAGGCTCTCGCCGCGCTTCAAGAGGCGTCCCGTCAGCACCACGCGGACTTTGAGCCCGCGCCCGGCGGCCAGAGGGTCCACGTCCTGGCCCTTGAAGCGGAAGACCGTGCTGCGCGCCATCACGCGCAGGTTCGGGAGCCGCGAAAGCTTGCCGATGATCGTCTCGGTCAACCCGTCGCTCAAGTACTCGGCCTCGACGTCCCCGCTGGCGTTGACGAACGGCAACACGGCGAGCGAGTCGATCGCGGTCCGCCCCTTTCCGGAGGACGTGCGCGGACTCGCCGCGGCGGCGAGCACCGCGCGAAGGTCGTATGCGAGATCGCGCGCCGACTGGAAGCGCTCCTCCGGGTTCTTTTCCAGGCAGTGGGCGACGATGCGGTCCAGGTCCGGCGGAGTTTCGGGGCTCGCTTCCGACAGCGCGGGAGCCTCGTCGCGCAGCGTCGCGGCCATGATCTCGGCGCCGGTCCTCCCCGGAAACGGCGAGCGGCCGACCACGAGCTCGTAGAGCAGGCATCCCAGGGAGAAGATGTCGCTGGCGATGTCGGCGGGCTCTCCGCGGATCTGCTCGGGCGACATGTAGCCGGCGGTGCCGAGGACCAGGCCGGGCTCGGTCGGCGCCACGGCCGTCGGAACGGAGGTCGCTCCCGAGTCGATCAACGACGGCTTCCAGCGCGCCAGCCCGAAATCCAGCAGCTTCACTCGCCCATCGAGGGTCAAGAAGACGTTGTCGGGCTTGATGTCCCGGTGCACGATGCCGCGCGAGTGCGCGGCCGCGAGCGCGTCCGCGACGGAGACCGCGATCCCGACGGCTTTCTGCCAGGACAGGGCGGACTGCGCGATCCGGATGCGAAGCGTGTCTCCCTCGAGAAGCTCGGTGACCGCGTACGAGATGTCTCGATCTCGTCCCACGTCGTGGATCGTGACGATGTTCGGATGGGACAGCGCCGCGATCGCGCGGGCCTCGCGCTCGAAGCGGGAGAGCAGGTCCGGATCGCTGGCCAGGCGCTCCGGAACGATCTTGACGGCGACCTCGCGTCCCAGGCGCCCGTCCCTCGCCCGATACACCTCTCCCATGCCGCCGGCGCCGAGTGGCGCCAGGATTTCGTAGGGGCCGAGCCTGGATCCGGCCGCGAGCGTCACGGAGGGACGATTGTAGTCCGGTGGCGGTCGGATCGGGCCCGAACGGAGAGCCTCGCCGCGAGATCGCGACGGTACCGCCGGAACGGCTGGGACCGCGGTCGGCGCGCGCAGTCGGGCTGGGACGTCGGCGGTTCGTGGCTATCGTGCAACAAATGATGCATACGCCAGTTTGAGTCCGTCTGTATTACCTGGCCGCGCGTCAGCCTTGACGATTTGCGGCGCGCTCTGCTACCGTCTAGCAACAAATGTTGTCTGACGTGTGCGGCCGGCCGGCTCGTGACGCTCGGCAGCGCGCCGCGGCGAGGCGCTGCTGTTGAGTCGCGCCCTCGCGGCTCCCACGACATCCGGTCTTCGGATCGACGCCGTGGAGATCCGGCTCCTTCGCCTGGACCTGGTGGAACCGTTTGAGACGAGCTTCGGGCGGGTCAGCGCTCGCCTCATCGTTCTGGTCAAGTTGGAGGCGGAGGATCTCGAGGGTTGGGGAGAGATCGTGGCGGGCGAGCAGCCCCTCTACAGTTACGAAACCGTCGGCACGGCGGTGCACGTCGTGCGTGACTATTTCGCGCCGGCTCTCCTGGGCGCGCCGTTGAAAGGGCTCTCGGATCTGTCCGAACGGCTCGAGGCCTTTCGCGGTCACCCCATGGCCCGTGCCGGCCTGGAGCTGGCGTTCGTAGACCTCCTGGCGCGCGCGAGAGGGCAGTCGATCGCGAGTCTGCTCGGTGGAGTGC
>JBDTXY010000411.1:0-3186 GCA_040005945.1 Acidobacteriota bacterium | reverse complement strand
ACTCGCTCGACACGGTGGAGCTCGTCATGGCCTTCGAGGAAGCCTTCAACATCGAAATCCCGGACGAGGCCGCCGAAAAAATCCAGAAGGTCAAGGACGCCATCGAGTACATCGAGAAGAATTCCTCGAAAAACTAGAATCCATGCCCCGCTTTTCCTCGCCGCGCCGGGTGGCCGTGACCGGGGTGGGCCTCGTCTCTCCGCTCGGAGTCGGCAACCAGGAGAACTGGGACGCGCTGACGGCTGGGCGCTCGGGTCTGGGTCCCATCACGCGATTCGACGCCTCCCGCTTTTCCTCCCGCATCGCCGGAGAGGTGAAGGGCTTCGATCCATCGCTCTTCATCGACAAGAAAGAGATCAAGAAGATGGACACCTTCATCCATTACGCCATGGCGGCGGCGCATTTCGCGATGGAGGACTCGGGCGCGCCCGTGACCGACGAGAACCGCGAGCGCTTCGCCGTGGTCGTGGGCTCCGGGATCGGCGGACTGCCGATCATCGAGGAGACCCAGCGCAAGTTCGTCGAGAACGGCGGTAATCCGCGGGTCATCTCGCCCTTCTTCATCACGGGCCTCATCGTGAACGAGGCGGCCGGCAACATCTCGATCAAGTACGGGTTGAAGGGACCCAACCTGGCCACCGTCACGGCATGCACAACCGGGGCGCACGCGGTGGGCGAGGCGTACCGGATGATCCAGTACGGCGATGCGGACCTGGCGATCGCGGGGGGAACCGAATCGGTGATCACGCCCCTGGCGGTCGGGGGCTTCGGCGTGATGAAGGCGCTCTCCACCAACAACGACGACCCGCAGGGCGCCTCGCGACCCTGGGACCGGGAGCGCGACGGCTTCGTCATCGCCGAAGGGGCGGGGCTGGTGGTGCTCGAGGAGATGGAGTCTGCGAAGAAACGCGGCGCCCGAATCTACGCCGAGCTGGCCGGATACGGCATGTCCGGCGACGCGTACCACATCGCCGCGCCGTCCGAGGACGGAGACGGCCCCGCGCGGGTCATGAAGAACTGCCTGTCCGACGCCGGGGTCAATCCCGAAGAGGTCGACTACATCAACGCCCACGGCACGTCGACGCCGCTGGGCGACAAGGCCGAAACGATCGCGATCAAGAAAGTCTTCGGGGCCCACGCCAAGAAGCTGGCCGTCTCCTCGACGAAGTCGATGACGGGGCATCTGCTGGGCGCGGCGGGAGGACTGGAGACGGCGATCTGCGCCCTGGCGGTCCACGAGGGGGTCCTGCCCCCCACCATCAACTACAGGTTCCCGGATCCCGAGTGCGATCTGGACTACGTGCCCAACACCGCGCGCCAGAGCAAGCCGCGCTGCGTCCTGTCGAACTCCTTCGGGTTCGGCGGCACCAACGGCTGCCTCATCTTGAAGCGGATCGCATGAACTCGCTCGTCTGCATCGCCTACGTCCCGGACACGGAGACGAAGATCAAGATCGGCGGCGACGGGAAGTCGATCGACGAGACCGACGTCAAGTGGATCGTCTCGCCCTACGACGAGTACGGGCTGGAGGAGGCGTTGAAGATCAAGGAGGCCAAGGGAGCCGGGACCGTGACGGTCGCGTCCCTGGGGCCCGAGCGGGTCAAGACGGGCTTGCGCGAGTGCCTGGCCCGCGGCGCGGACGACGCGATCTGGATCGATGCGACGGGCACGGCCTTCCTCGACGCGCTGGGCATCGCCAAGGGACTCGCGGCCGCGGCCAAGGGCGGCAACTACGATTTCTACTGGTTCGGCCAGAAAGGCGTGGGCTACGACGAATCCCTGGTCGGGCCGATGTTCGCGGAGCTGATGGGGGTGCCGCACGTGGGCAGCATCGTCAAGCTCGAGGTGGGGGAGGGCAAGATCACCGCGCATCGCGAGATCGAGGGCGCGCACGAGGTCGTGGAATCCTCGCTCCCGGTCGTGTTGACGGCGCAGAAGGGCTTGAACGAGCCGCGCTACGCATCGCTCAAGGGCATCATGGCGGCCAAGAAGAAGCCGATCGCCGAGAAGAAGCTGGCGGAGCTGGGCGTCCCGGAGGCGGATCCAGCCAATGCCAAGACGCGATGGAGGAAGCTCGAGCTCCCGCCCTCGCGCAAGGCGGTCCACCTGGTCCCAGGAGATGATCCGGCGGCGGCGGGCAAGGAATTGGTGCGGCTGCTGCGCGAGGAAGCCAAGGTGATTTGACGCGCGATGTCGCGCATCAAATCATCCCGAGCGCAGCGAGGGATCCGGTGAATGGCGTAGAAAGGGGTTCCTCGGGGCTGCGCCCCTCGGAATGACAGGGTGGCTCTCATGAAATTCCTCGTCTTCATCGAGCAGCGCGACGGCAAGATCCGCAAGGCGTCCCTGGAGGCCGTCTCGCTGGCGCACAAGCTCTCCGGCGGACCGGTCGCGGCGGTGATCCCGGGCAAGGGCGTGATGCCGTTGGCCAAAGAGCTCGGGAAGTTCGGCGCGGGGACGGTGTACGTCGCGGATCGGGACGACCTGGCGCTCTACAGCAACAAGGGGTACGTCGGAGCGCTGGACGCCGCAGCGAAGAAAGAAAGCCCGGATGCGGTCCTGATCGCGGCGACGTCGATGGGCAAGGACGTCGCCCCCCGGTTCGCCGCCCGCCACGACGTCTCGGTTCTGGCGGACGTCATGGAACTGCGCGTCGAGGCGGATCGGCTGATCGCCTGGCGGCCCGTCTACTCGGGCAAGGCGCGCGTGGAGGTGGATTGCGGCGCGGCGAAGCTCCAGATCGCCACCACGCGACCGAACGTTTTTCCCGCGGAGGCGGTCGACGGAGCGCCGGAGCCGAAGGTCGAGGCGCTGGAGCTCGAAGACGTCGCGCCGCGGGCAAGAGTGCTGCGCGTGGAGAGCTCCGAGTCCAAGGAGCTCGACGTGTCCGAGGCCGACATCATCGTCTCCGGCGGCCGCGGCATCAAAGGCCCGGAAAACTGGCCCGTCGTCCGGGACCTCCAGCAGGCCCTGGGCGCCGCGCTGGGCGCCTCGCGCGCGGTCGTGGACGCCGGTTGGATCGACCACCAGCATCAGGTCGGCCAGACCGGGAAGACGGTGTCGCCGACGCTCTACGTGGCGGCCGGGATTTCCGGGGCCATTCAGCACCTGGCCGGCATGGGCACGTCCAAGGTCATCGTCGCGATTAACAAGGATGGCGAGGCTCCGATCTTCAAGGTTGCCACT
>JBDTXY010000410.1:0-3188 GCA_040005945.1 Acidobacteriota bacterium | reverse complement strand
ACGCGTCCAGACCTCGCAGGGCCGGATCGCCGCCGTACGACGCGATCAGGCCGCGCGCCTCGATCCAGCCCGCGCCGGGCGGTGTCTCGGCGGCCATTCAGGGCGTCCTCAGGAGCAGCCACGCAAAGAGCGGCGCTCCCAACGCGGCGGTGAGCGCGCCGATCGGCAGCTCGGCGGGGGCCAGCGCCGCGCGCGACACCGCATCGGCCGCGACCAGGAGCGCGCCACCGGCCAGGAAGGAGGCCGGCAGCAGCACGCGCTGGTCGTTGCCCAGGACCGTGCGCGCCGCGTGCGGCACCAGGAGGCCGACGAACCCGATCACTCCCGCGAAGGCCACCGCGGCGCCCGTCAGCAGCGAAGCGGCGAGGAACACGATCCGCTTGGTCCTCTCCGTGTCCACACCCAGGGCCGCGGCGTTGTCTTCGCCGACGCTGAAGAGATTCAGCCGCGCCGAAGACGCGATCAGCACGGCCGCGCCCGCCAGCGCGTAGGGACAGAGCGTCGCGACCTTTCCCTCGGTGGCATCGGCCAGGCTTCCCATCATCCAAAACAACATCGTGCGCGCGGCTTCTCCCGAGGCAATCGAAAACGCGGTGAGAAGCAGCGCCGAAAAGAAGGCGTTGGCGATCAGCCCGGCGAGCAACAGCCGTTGGAGATCCAAACGTCCGCCCCGACGGGCCAGAGCGGCGACGGTCAGCGACGCGGCGGCGGCTCCCAGAAACGCGGCCGCGGGAGACACCAGGGGAGACAAGCCAAACAGCGCGGCGCAGGCGGCGCCGACCGCGGCCCCTCCCGACGTTCCCAGGAGGAACGGGTCGGCCAGCGGGTTCTTCAGCAGGGCCTGCAGCGCGGCCCCGGCCAGGGCGAGGCATCCGCCGACGAGCGCCGCGAGCGCGATGCGCGGCGCTCGCAGCGAGGCCAGCAGCCGCGCGGTCTGGCCCTCGGGACCCGCGCCCGAGATCAGATCCGCGATCGAGAGGTGGACTCCGCCGACCAGAAACGCGGCGGCGCAGCAGGCCAGCAGCAGGCCGATGCCCAACGCGATCGCGCCAACCCTCACGGGATGCTCTCCGCGAGCCGCTCGAGGGCGTCGAAGACGCGGGGGCCCGGCCGCGTCAGCGCCGACTCGTCCAGCCGCACGACCCGGGCGCGCGCGATCGGGCCGCGCGAGAGAGATCCTTTCGCGAAGGCCCGCGCGTAGGCATCGCGCGTCTGATCCGAGTCCGGCAGCACGAGCAGCTCCACCGGCGCCGTGGCGACGTATTCGCGAGACAACACGGGCCAGCCGGCGCGGTCACCCACGAGGTTGTCCGCCCCCGCCTCGCGCAGGAGATCGTTCAAGAAGGTGCCGCCTCCCGCCGCCTGCGGCGGGTCGGGCCAGACCAGCAGCAGCGCCCGTGGACGGCGCTTCCCGGCGACCGTCTTCGCCAGCGCCGCTCGCCGCCGCGCGAGCGCCTCGGACAAGCGCTCCGCGTCTCCGGCTCGGCCCAGCCGTGCCCCGACCAAACGGATGCCCGCGAGGACCGCATCCAGAGAGCCCGACGGCACGGCCACGACCGGAAGGCCGGCCGCCTCCAACGCCGAAACCGCGCCGCGCGCGCTCCCTTCGGCCATCGCCAAAACCAGGTCCGGCCGCAGGGCCACGACTTTTTCCGGATCGACCTCGAGGCCGCCGACGCGCGGAATCCGCCGTGCCGCCTCCGGAAAATCGGAGTATTCCGAGACGCCCACGAGCGAATCCCCGGCCCCCAGCGCGAAGACGATCTCGGTCAGGTTGGGGGCCAGCGTGACCACGCGCCGCGGACGCGAGGAAACGCCGGGAGTCGTTTCGCGAACGCGAGAGCCGCCCTGGGGCTCCGCCCGGCATCCCGCGAGGAGGACGGCGGCCGCCAGCAAGGCGGAGACTCGACGCAACCGAGACCTAGCGCGCGCACATCTGCTTCCGGTTGCCGAGAGCTCTTCTTCGCTCCCGTCGGGCGCGTCGAGCACCCGCTCAGTCGCCGCCGCCGTCCCGATCGTTCCTCAACCCTGGGATTCGGCCTCTTCGAGCTCGTTGCGGACGCCGAGCCGCTGGCACGCCGCGTCGTGCATCTGGCGGGCCGCCTTTTGCGCGTTTTGCAGCTCGGCCAGACGGTCCTTGACCTTGGCGAGCTCCTCTTGGATCTCGCCCTCCAGCTCCGTGATCTCCCGCTTGGTCACCGCTAGCGTGTTCTCGTAAAACTTCTTCTGATCTGCCGACAGGCCCATTCGCGCTGACCTCCTCGTCGTCTCTACGGTTTCACATCTACTACGACTGGTCGCCACATTCTGACAGGGATCCCGTTCTTCGTGGCCGATTGGAACTTCGCATTCCGCACGGCGGCGAGCACCGCCTCGTTGATCGCCGCCTGGCCGGCCAAACCCTGCTGGAGGCGCGACTCGATGACCTTGCCGTTCTCATCGATCTGGACCAGCACGATCACTTTCCCGGTGATGCGGTGATCGCGCAACAACGGCGGGTAGACGATGCGAGGGGCCGAGATCAGCACGGGCTCGACGACGCCGGGCCCGGGACCCACGAGGTCGCCGCGCTGGGTCTCCCGCTCCGGAGCAACGGGGATTCGGACCGGCTCGGGCGGCGGCGGCTCGGTGGGGATGGCCGTCGGCTCGGGCCGCGGGGGCACGACGATCGCGGGCTCGGCGGGCGGCGCATTGGTCGGTTCGGGTGCGGAGGGTTCGGGGGACGTCGCGGCCGGGGCGTCCGGCGCACCGGGGAGCTTCTTGGACGGCGCGGCCGCCTTCTCCAGCTCCTTGCGCTTGGCGGCCAGCTGCCGCTGGACTTCGGCCTCCACGGCCTTTGGATCCAGCGCCGCGGCGGCCGCCGTGGGAACCGGCGCCGCTTCGGGCAACGGGGTCGTGACCATGGCGGCGCGCAGCGGCGTCGTGCTCGCCGGCACCGGGGCCTGGGTTTGAGGCCGCAACGCTTTCCACACCGCGAACCCCGCGAGCAGGAGGGCGGCCAACCCGATCGCGATGTACAGAGGCGTCCGCTTGCCCTTGTCTCCCTCCGCGGCGCGGGCCGAAAGCGAACCGAAGACCTCCGGGCCGGAATCGGGCGCCTTCGCTTGGGGAGACGGCGCGGAGGATGCCGCCTCGGAAGGAGGGGTGGGCGGCGGAGGCGTGGTCGGTGCGTCCGCCTGGGGGGCCGG
>JBDTXY010000409.1:0-3190 GCA_040005945.1 Acidobacteriota bacterium | reverse complement strand
GAGGTGCGGTTTCCGGCTCTCTGACGCGAGGTGATCGTGGACCATGACCGGCGGCAGTTTCTGATCGGGGCGGCCGGGGTCGCGCTCGCCCGGGGTTGGGCTGCGCTGCCGGCCCGGCCGGCGGCGCAGGGCACCCGACTCATCCTGCTCGGCACGAAGGGCGGGCCGAGCCTCGGCCGGACCGGCGGCCGCAAGAATCCCTCGACGCTCCTGCTGATCGATGGCATCCCGTATCTCGTAGACTGCGGTTACGGCGCCGCGAGGCAGCTCGTCGCCGCCGATGTGCCAGTCCACACGCTGCGGCACCTCTTCATCACGCACCACCACTCCGACCACAACCTGGAGTTCGGCGCCCTGGCGTACAGCGGCTGGGCGACGGGCCAGCCGACGCGGCTCGACGCGTGGGGCCCTCCCGGCCTCGAGGGGATGGCCCGAGCGTTCTTCGACTACATGAAGTTCGACATCGAGACGCGGATCGAGGACGAAGGCCGGCCGGACCTCCGAAAGCTGGTCACCGTCCACGAGTTCGAAAGGCCCGGAGTCGTCCTGCAGAACGAGCAGGTCAAGGTGACCGCGGCCCTCGTTCGCCACCCGCCGATCCGGCAGGCGTATGCCTACCGCTTCGACACGAAGGACCGTTCGATCGTGATCTCCGGGGACACGACCCATTCCCCCGAGCTCGCGGAGCTCGCGAAGGGCGCGGACGTGCTCGTCCACGAAGTCCTGTACCTCCCGGGCCTCGAAGCGCTGCTGAAGCGCGCCCCGGACGCCACGAAGCTCCGGGCCCACCTGCTCGCGAGCCACACGGTCTCCGAAGACGCGGGTCGGATCGCGGCCAGCGCGGGCGTCAACACCCTGGTGCTCTCCCACTTCGTTCCCGGCGACGATCCGTCGATCACCGACGAGCAGTGGTCGGAGGGCGCACGCCGGCACTTCAAGGGAAGGATCATCGTCGGGAAGGACCTGCTGGAGATCCCGAGGTGAAGAGCACGACTTCGAATACGCGATCGAAGGCGAGCCTTGAAGGAGGTTCGGAGCCTCGCGGTGTCCGGTGTTCCGAAGGAGGTCCCGTCATGAAACGCGTTCTTCTCACCACTCTCGTTGTCTTCGTCCTCGGCCTCACCGTCCCGCGGAACACCGTCGCGCAGCCGGCGCCTGACGCCGGGATCGTGAGGGCCCTGCTCGACGAGTTCCTCGCCGGCGCGTCCCGCGGCGATGCCGCGGTGCACGCGCGTTTCTGGGCGGATGACCTCATCTACACGAGCGCCGCCGGCCGGCGGATGGGCAAGGAGGACATCCTGCGGGACCTCCGCGGGGCGCCCGCGGTACCGACGACCGTTTACTCGGCCGAGGACGTCCGGATCCAGCAGTTCGGTGACACGGCCCTCGTCGCCTTTCGACTCGTCGCAACCACGCGGAAGGACGGCAATCCGCGGGTCGAAAACTACCTGAACACCGGGATGTTCGTGAAGCGCGGCGGACGATGGCAGGCGGTCGGGTGGCAGGCGACGCGGAAGGCGTCATCGGAGGAAGGAGAGAGGCACTGAGCCGGATCAGACGGAGTCAGCGCGGCCTGACGTCTCGTCGACATCAAAATCGGGCCCAGCCCGCGATGGGAGTACAAGTAGCTCGCGCCCCCATCATGCCCGTCACCGACGCCGAGTGGCTGCAGATCGAGAAAATGCCCGACGCCAAGCCGCGCCCGACTCGAGTAGATCGGCCGTGCTATGGCTTCATCATGATCTCGCGCCCCAGCGCGCTGGAGACCGGGGTCCAGAGATCCGCTCGCTTCGTCCCGGCCTGAGTCCGCGCCTCCGCCGATCCGTAATGTTTGAGCGTAATCGAGTCCATCTTGCCCGCCAGGCCGTCCAGCGCGCCGTAGCCCTTGTACAGGACCGCCGTGGCGATGTTCCAGTCGGTCGCGCCCGTCGAGGTCTGGTTGAGGAACACCTTGTAGTCCAGAACCACGCCCTGCGCCTTGGCTTCCGTGTTGATCTTGCTGAAGTGCTCGCGGATGTCCTTCAGGGAGTCGTTGAACTTCCCCGGCTTGGAGCTGAGATAGTTGACCCGCCAGACGGGGCCTTCGGTGTAGTGCTCCTGAGCCAGGGCGTGCGCCGCGAATCCGAGGAGACATGCGACAAGGACGAGGATGGAACGCTTCTTCATGGTGGGCTCCTCCTTTCACTCGGGAGAATACCGCAGTGTCTCAACCGACTCAGGGAGTGCGGCGCCGGGCGAATTGTTTCGATCCAGCCAGGTGACTGGAGGAGGATAAATGACGGACTCTCCGTGGCGCCTTCGGCGCATCGCACTCGCGTGGTCGCTGATCGCTTCGTGCACGGTGTCGGCGGCCGCGGCCCAGGACAAGCCGGCGTCGGGCGCCCGGCGAGCCGCTTCGGAGGCTCGAAGCGGCGCGGAGCCGATGGAGGGCTCGTTCGCCGCGACTCTCGCGATCATCGAGAAGAACTCGCTGAAGAAGGTGGCGCGCCGGCGCCTCATGGAGAGCGCCGTCAACGGGATGCTCCACGATCTCGATCCCTATTCGCGCTATCTGGGTCCGGAAGAGTGGAGGCGGTTGAACACTGCCCTCGCCGGAAAGTTCGGAGGCATCGGCGTTTTCCTGGACATCGACGCGGCCGCGCGCCGCCTGCGCGTCAAGTACCTTCTCGCGGGGTCCTCAGGCGCCGAAGCAGGCATGGCTGCGGGCGATCAGATTCTCGAGATCAACGGTCGCTCGACGAAGGACCTGCCCCTCGACCAGGTCCTCGAAGTGCTGCCGGGGCCCGTCGGAAGCGAGGTCCGGCTGCTGGTCCTGCACCCGGGCGCGGCGGAGCCGGTGCGCCTCGCGGTCGAGAGGCGGACCGTCAAGACGCCCAGCGTTCGCGCCGGCCACCGCGATGACCAGGGACGTTGGGACTACCTGGAGGACCCGGCGCACGGCATCGGATACATGCGGATCCTGAGGCTCGCCGAGGACACGGTCGACGACATGAAGGCGGCGCTGACCGTCCTGGAGTCCCGGAACCTGCGGGGGCTGATCCTCGATCTGCGGGAGAACACCGGCGGCCTGACGGCCGCGGCGATTGCGGCGGCCGACCTTTTTCTCGATTCCGGGCGCATCCTCACGGTCACCGACGCCGACGGGAAGGAGTCGTTCTACGACGCGAGGCCCGGCTCCTACACGGCGTTT
>JBDTXY010000408.1:0-3200 GCA_040005945.1 Acidobacteriota bacterium | reverse complement strand
CCGCTGGGCGCGGGGGGGATGGGAGAGGTCTATCGCGCGCGAGACGCGAAGCTCGGACGAGACGTCGCGGTCAAGGTGCTTCCCGAGCGCGTCGCGGCCGAGCCCGACGCGCTCGCGCGCTTCGAGCGGGAGGCCAGGGCGATCGCGTCGCTCTCGCACCCGAACATCCTGGCGATCTTCGACTTCGGGACGCAGGACGGGGTTTCCTACGCGGTCATGGAGCTGCTCGAGGGTGAAACGCTCGCCGCGCGGCTGGCGCGGGGCCCCCTGGCGACCGAACAGCTGACGCGCATCGGAGCCGAGGTGTGCGCGGCGCTGACGGCGGCGCACCGCAAGGCCATCGTCCATCGTGATTTGAAACCCGCCAACGTCATGCTGACGAAGTCGGGCGTCAAGCTGCTGGACTTCGGACTCGCGAAGCCGGTCGCGCCGGCCGCGGACAGCCTCACGACGGCTCCGACGGCGGCGCAGGACCTGACCCGCGAAGGGTCGATCGTCGGGACGCTCTCGTACATCTCTCCCGAGCAGCTCGAGGGAAAACCCGTCGACGCTCGGACGGACATCTTCGCGCTCGGCGCGATGCTCTACGAGATGGCGACCGGAAAGAAGGCGTTCGAGGCACAGAGCCAGGCCGGCGTGATCTCCTCGGTTCTCACGAGTGATCCGCCGCCTGTGTCCGCGATCCGGCCGATGAGCCCGCTTCCTCTCGATCGGCTCGTTAAGGTCTGTCTCGCGAAGGACCCGGACGCGCGCTGGCAGACGGCGCACGACGTGGGCCTGCAGCTGCAGACGCTTGCCGATGCAAACGCGCCTGCCTCGGCGCGATCCGCGAGCGCTCACCGGCGTTCCGGCGCCCGGTGGCTGCCCTGGGGAATCGCCGTTGCATCCGCCGCACTCGCGGCCCTGGTGCTCCTCCGAGGCGGGGCAGTGCACGTCCCGCCCCCACGGACCGTCCGGTTCGCGCTGGCGCCGCCGAGCGGCCGGGCATTCTTCGCCACGTTCGAAACCACGACCTGCGCGATTTCGCCCGACGGGTTCCGGATCGCCTACGTGACTTCTCCCTATGCCTCCTCCGGGGCGCGGCGTGGCATTGCCGCGCCGGATCCCCAGGAAGGGCCCGCGATCTGGATCCGAGAGCTCTCCGCACTCGAAGGCCGCCCGGCCGCGGGCACCGAAGACGCCACGTCGCTCTTCTGGTCCCCGGATGGCCGGTCGCTCGGATTCTTCACACCGGGAAAGTTGAAGCGGATCGACTTGTCGGGAGGCACGGCCGTCCCGATCTGCGACGTGCCGGCGGGGGGCGGCAAGTCGGGAACCTGGGGCGCGGGCGGCGACATTCTGTTCACCAGCGTCCAGGGAGCGAGGCTTTACCGAGTGGCCGCGGCCGGCGGAACTCCGACGAGTGTGATCGAACCGGATCCCTCGCGTGGCGAGACTCGGATCAACTGGCCATGGTTCCTCCCGGACGGAAAGCGGTTTCTCTACAATCTCCGGCTCCGCGATGGCGGCGGGAATCTGATGCTGGCGGAGCCGGGAAAGGCGCCGCGCATGATCGTGTCGATGAGCTCGGTCGTGCAGTATTCCGACCCGGGCTACCTCGTCTACGCGCGAGAGGGGGCGCTGCTCGGGCAGCGGTTCGATGGCAAGCGCGGGCGACTCGAGGGAGAGCCGTTCTCGATCGCCGAGCACGTGTCCTATTTTTTCTCGAGCGGGCAGGCTTCCTTCGCCGCGTCGCCCTCGGGGACGCTCGCCTACCAGCCTCACGACGACGTGAGCCGCCTCGCCTGGATCGACCGCGCGGGTCGGTCGCTCGAAACGCTCGGGCCGCCGGGCAACTACCTCAATGTCGCGGTCGCCTCGGATGGCCGCCGGATCTTCTACGATCGGACGCGGCCGGGGATGGGCACCTTCGACATCTGGTCCTTCGACCTCGAACGGGGTGTGGAGGCGCCCGTCACGACCGATCCCGACACCGAATTCGGAGTCGTGGAATTGAGGGACGGAAAGAGCATCGTCTATTCGGCGAACCGTGGAGGCGCGCCCCAGCTCATTCGCCGAAATCTCGAGAGCAGCCGCGAGGAGCAGCTTCAGGAAGTCGCGCGCTCGTTTCAGACCGCGCAGGACGTGTCGCCGGACGGGAGCACCCTCGTCTATGTCGAGCGCGCGGCCGGAAACTTCGACATCTGTACCTTGCCCCTACCCGGACCGGGCAAGCCCACCGCCGTCCTGCAATCCCCCTTCGACAAGAAAGAAGTGCGTTTCTCGCCCGACGGGCGTTTCCTGGCCTTCATCTCGAACGAATCGGGCCAGGCGGAGGCCTACGTGATGCCCTACCCGGGGCCTGGCCAAAGGGTCCGCTTGTCCTCGGGAGGAGCGCGCCTTCTCCAGTGGGGCCGGGACGGCAAGGAGCTCTTCTTTCTTTCGGCCGACGGGCACTTGATGTCGCTGCCGATCCGGACCAGCCCGTCCTTGCAGACCGGAACACCGGTGCGTCTCTTCAAGCTGGAGGGCAAGCCTTGGCTGAGCTTCCAGCTGTCCAGTGACGGAAAGAGGTTCCTCGCCGTCGTTCCCCAGACCACAGCGGATGAGCAGCCGTGGACCGTCGTCGTGAACTGGACTTCGGAGGCAGGCCGGTGAGTCTTTCCCCGGGCACGCGCCTGGGTCCCTACGAGATCCTCGCGCCGCTGGGCGCGGGCGGGATGGGAGAGGTCTACACCGCACGCGATACGCGGCTGGAGCGGACAGTCGCGGTGAAGATCCTCCCCTCGCTTTCTTCGCCGTCTCCGGACGCGCGCCAGCGCTTCGAGCGCGAGGCCAGGACGATCTCGCAGCTCTCCCACCCCCATATCTGCGCGCTCTACGACGTGGGCCGGGAGGGCGAGACCGAGTACCTCGTGATGGAGCTGCTCGAAGGAGAGACGCTCTCGGATCGGTTGGCGAAAGGGCCGCTGTCGCTCGAACACACGCTCCGATACGGCATCCAGATCGCGGAAGCCCTCGACAAGGCGCACCGGGCCGGATTCGCGCACCGGGACCTGAAGCCTGGCAACGTGATGCTGACGACATCCGGGGTCAAGCTCCTCGATTTCGGTCTCGCGAAGGTGCTGGCGCCGCCCGGACCAGTCCTTGGCCGGACGGCACTCTCGACCGTCGCGGACTCGCCGAACCTGACGGAGGAAGGGACGATCCTCGGAACCTTC
>JBDTXY010000407.1:0-3204 GCA_040005945.1 Acidobacteriota bacterium | reverse complement strand
GCGCTCGCGATGGCGCTCTTTCGCGCGCACGAGTGCCGGTCGGGGATCGAGACGCTCTCGCGCTTTGAGGTGTCGAGCACCAATCCGGGCACGCTGAACGTCCTCGCGCTCCTGGAGACGTGCCTGCAGAACCGCGCGGAGGTCGTGCGGCTCCTGCGCCGGTCCCTCGAGCTGAAGCCGGATCAGCCCGAGGTGGTCCGCGCCCTTCGGCAGGCGGAAGGCGGATAAAAAAAGAGCCGGGGCCCACCTCCCCGGCTCTCTGGCGGATTCGGAAGTCGGTGCGTTAGAAGGTCGCGCCCACCACGAGGGTCAACCTTCTCGGGGTTGCGTAGAGAGTTGGCTTTCCGAAGTTCGGGTTCGGGACGGTATTTGCGGTGTCCGCGTATTTGGCCTTATCGACATCCAGTACCGGCTGGGAGTTGAAAACGTTGCCCAACCGAAGCCCCGCAACGACTTCCACGGGTCTGAATGGAATTCTCTGCGTAACCTGAAGGTCGAGGTTTGTCCATGACTCGAGCCGGCGGCTGCCTGCCTGCTCCAAATACATGAGAACCGCCTCCGCCTCGTTGGCAGGGTCGTAGCCATGTGCTTCCCAAGGACGTCCGCTCTGGTAACGAAGATACGCACCCACCGTCGTGTTGGTGGGAAGCGCATAGCTCGCGAAGATCTTACCGACATGTGTGCGGTCGCCGATCAGGATGCCGTTGCGGATCGGATCCGTTGTGTAGAGGCCGGGGCCATCCTCGATGTACGAAGAAGTATAAAAGATGGAAGAGCCAGTCGACTCGACGTCCCAGTTCCCCTCGAGTCGGGAGAGCGTGTAGGAGACATCGAGAGTCCACCGGTCGCTGTAGGCCTTGCGGACCTCGACCGTCGCCGCGCGGTACTTGCGGTGGCCGGGGACGTTTCCATAGCGGAAGTTTCCGAGATTATCCGCGTCGTTGCGATTGAAGCCCGGGAAATCCTCGATGATGTCGTCGGTGTACCGGTACATGCCCCAGATCTCGGCGGCCCAACCCCCGCCGAGAGGGCGCGCATAGCCGAAGAGGATCTCGTCCGTCTTCGTGGGGTCGATGTGTTCCAGAACCCTCTTGGCGACCTGGTTGTTGCGCACGACCTCGGTGATGAGAGCGCCCGTGGTGCGGTCGAAATAGGCGTCGCGCCGGAAGAGGCGGATCGGAGCGGCCGACCTCGCAAACGACTGGTTGTCCATGTTGTAGTAGCGGGCGTAGTTCGCGTAAAACTTGTCGTGGGCGCGAGGGTCGACCTCGTAGGCGATGCCGAGCCGTGGCTGGATCTCCTTGTCGAAATTGAAGACCTCCGTGTCCAGGAACGTGCAGGCCGGGGCGCCGTCGGGAGCCGTGTCGCACGTCGGGATGTCCCCGTTGGGGATCGAGAAATCCCCGCGCAGTTTCACGAACTTGCCGCCGTCGTTCGGGATGAACTCGTCGCGGTTGGCGAGCACCCCGAGGTTCAGGGTCAGACGGTTCCACGTGACCTGATCCTGGAGAAAGATGCCCCAGGTCCGGGCCTCGGAAATCTGGGCAGGCTGGCGCGGGTAGTATCGGCCCCGGAAGCACGGTCGTGCGGCCGCCGGCCCGCAATTGCCCGACGTCGTCGCGGTGATCGCACCCCATCCGTTTGCGGTTCGAGTCAGATCCTCCTCGTTGCCGCTGTAGTTGACACCGAAGCGAATGTCGTGCGTGCCGCCGAGAAAGCTGGCCAGCAGCGATGACTGCAGACGGTATTCGTTGCGTTTGAAGTTCTGGTCGTTCTGAGCGTCCGCCGTGCCGCCCAGGACCTGGTCGACGTTCCCGGCGGGTGCATAAATGAAGGGGATACCACCCGTGATCGACGTCTTGAAGCTCCCCACGCTATAGGGGGCAGTCGGGTCGAACGTCGGCTGATAACCGAGGTCGAGTACCGGATCGATCGTGTTGTTGTCCTCGTTGTGGTTGTACTTGGCTTCCATGCTCCACGTGGGCGTGATCGTCCAGAGAGCGGAAACTACTCCGACGCGGTCCTCGGTCTTTCCATTGACCCCGGTGCTCGCCGCTGCACGGGACGAGACACCGCTGTTCGTACTGTCGATGTTGCGATAGCGGTACGAGCCGTCAATGAGGATGCTCGGAGTCGGGTTCAACGTCAGCTTACCGAAGTACTCGTCCGTGTTTGTGTCGGCATCGGGGAGACCGTTCTCAACTCGGGTCGTCGGCGTCGACCCGAACTGGTTGACTCGGTCTTTCTCGTTCAAGCGGAAGAAGTTCGCCGACCCGTAAAAGAAGAGGTGATCGCGCCAGAGCGGTCCGGAGATGTTGACACCCGGACGGAAACGCTGAAACTTGCTCCGCTGGAGCGTCGGATCTGTCGAATCGGCGACCCACTGGATCGGTTGGTACTCGACGTCCACGCCGCCGTGAAAGCTATTCGTTCCCGACTTCGTTACCGCGTTTACGAGGAATCCGCCGGTGCGGCCAAACTCGGCCGAGATCCCTCCGCGGGTTATGTTCACTTCCTGGATGTCGAACCCGGTGAAGTCCTGATAGAGGTCACCGAAGAACGGGTTCGTGACGTTGACGCCGTCGTAAAGGAACGTGTTGTCCTGGCGTCCACCGCCCGCGTTCGGCGCGCTTACGGCCGTCGTCGTGTTTTCGGGGACGCCCGGCGCGAGCTGGAACGTCGCCGTGAAGCTGCCCCCGATCGGGAGCTTGCGAATCTCCTCGCTCGTCGTGACCTTCGAAATGTCCGACGCCTTCGTGTCGACGAGCGGGAGTGCGGCGCTCACTTCGACGGCCGCCGTCGCGGTCGCGCGCAGGACTGGGCGAACCTCGGTGTCCTTTCCGAGAGCGACGATGGCGTCCTGCTCGAAGACGCCGAGCCCGGGGAGTTCCGCCTTCAAGCGGTACTCACCGGGGATGAGTCCGACGAACTGAAACGCGCCGTCGGACAGAGAGATCGCCGTCCGGCCGAGCGGCAGCTTGTCGCCCGAGATCGTGATGGTCACGCCGGGCAGCGCCGCGCCGTCCGGGCTCCTCACGACCCCCGAGACCGACCCCGAGGTCTGAGCGAAGAGACACGGGGCCGCGAGAGAGACGAGAACGAGAGCCATGAGGAAATGACGGAAACGCATCGACCTCCTCCTTAAACGAAGCGCGGCAGGACCGCGCAGAACACTTCCGCGTTCAATTCGAAACAGGTTGACTG
>JBDTXY010000406.1:0-3208 GCA_040005945.1 Acidobacteriota bacterium | reverse complement strand
ACTTCTATCGCCAAAATCAATAGCGGTTTCAACTGCGGCGTTTCCCGAAATGGCGCTTGGCAACTTTGGGATCGGAGGATGGGCCGCCGCGCTTCTCATGTTCCGGCCCGGATCGCGGCGCCCCCGCGCGGAGGGGGTTCTTGCGGCGCTGCTCCTCTGCGGTCTCGCCGTGGCGATCAACGTATGGCCATTCGGCGCGATCGCCGCGCACATACCCGGCATCCGTCTCACGCTTCCGCTCCGGTTCTATTCCTGGATTCCGCTGGCCGGAAGCGCGATCGCCGCGATGGAGGCGGATCGCTACGTCCGGGACCTACGCTCGAGGGCGCGGACGGCGTTGGCGGCTCTTCTCGCTCCCCTCGCTCTCGCCGCGGCGGCCGCGGCTGTCTACGTTCACTTTCGCGCCTCGCACGCCCGAGTCGGAGGCCTCGCTTTCCAGAAGCGCGAGACGATCTTCATTCTCGCCCTCCTCGCGCTGGTCGCCCTGGCGATGCTGATCGCGCGCCGTCGGCCCCCGCTCTTCGCCCCTGGTTTGACGCTGATCTGCGGTATTGAGTTGATTTCCCAGGGGGGCGGCCTTTACCGCCTTCACCCATCCGGCCTCTTGTTTCCGGAAACGCCAATCCTCCGGTTCCTACGCACGCGTCCCGGGACTTTTCGAGTCGCCGGTGCGGGCGCCGTGCTCTTTCCGAACACCAACGTCTTTCCTGCGCTGGAAGACATTCGGATGCACGACGCCGTCGAGCGCCGCGACTATCTGGCGTTTCTGGACTCGACCTGCGGCTATCCGTACGGATACTTCAAGACGCTTCGGAACCTCGACGCTCCAGCGATGGACTTTCTCAATGTCCGCTACGTGCTGACGGCTCCCGATGCCGAGGCTCCGGGACCGCGGTGGCGTCTCACCTATTCGGGGCCCGACGGGCGGGTCTTCGAGAACACGCATGCACTGCCCCGCGCATTTGTTCCCCGACGCGTGCGGCTGGTGGCGGCGCGAACGCCGCCGCGCGAGCCCATGACGGATGCGAACACGGCCTTCGGAGACGCGTTTGGCGACATCGCGGCTAACCCGGATTGGCGTCAAACCGCTTGGGTGCTCGCGGACCGCGACGGCGACGTGCCCGGCGGAGACGCCGCGATCTCCGACTACCGCGAGTCCGAGAACGCCGCCTCCTTCGCGGCGCGTGTATCCGGGGACGCGGCATGGGTCGTCGTCTCACTGGTCCAGGATGGGGGATGGTCCGCGCGCGACGAATCGGGACACGCGGTCTCGGTTCGGCGCTGCAACGGGCCGTTTCTCGCTCTCGCGCTGCCGGCGGGGGATCACCGCGTCGTCCTGCGCTATCGCCCTCCCGGGTTCAGCGCGGGATCGGCTGTCTCGGGCCTCACGTTGGCCGCGCTCGGAGTGGCCGCCGGATTTCGACGCCGCTCGCGGGCCGCTTCGCGCCGATCCGGGTGACATAATCGCGACGTGCCGAGGCCCTTGAACGTCATCCTCGACCTGACGGCGCGCTGCAATCTGAAGTGCGTCATGTGCTACTTCGCGAACACGGACCGGCTGCAGTTTCCCCCCTTCGATACGCAGCTCTCCGACGACGGGAACATGCCCGTCGCGGTCTTCGAGAGGATCGCCGCGGATCTGTTCCCGCGGGCCTGGCGCGTGGCCCTGGCCTGCGCGGCCGAGCCGATGATCCATCCGCAGTTTCGGGAGATCCTGGGGATCGCGGGCCGCTACGGTGTTCCGGACCTCTGGTTTCCCACCAATCTCCTGGCCCTGACCGAGGTCTCGGCGAAGGCCCTCATCGACGCGAACGTCCGCACGGTCGCGGCCTCCATCGACGGCGTGACCAAGGAGACTTACGAGAAGATCCGCGTCCCGGCCAAGTGGGAGCGGCTGATGACGTGCCTCGATCTGTTCGCGCGCGTCAAGAAGGACAGCGGATCCCGCACCCCGCGGCTGCGCATCATCTTCACGTGGATGAAGTCCAACCGCGAGCAGCTGGCCATGCTCCCCGAGTTCGCCGCCGCGCACGGCGCCCGGGAGATCGACGTCCGCTTCGTGTCGCCGACCTCCGGCGTCGACGTGACGCCGGAGCTCCTGTCCGACGAAGACCCCCAGCAACTCAACCGGGAGCTTGCGGGCGCCGCCCGCGAGGCGGTGCGGCGCGGCCTGAAGCTCGCCTCCTATCCGGAGTTCGAGAAGGAGTCGGAGCGGTCGCGCAACCTCGTGAAGCGCTTCCAGCGACGGCTGTGGCGCCTGCGTGCCGGCATGGACCGTCCCGAGTACTTCCGCTATGCCTGGTACCAGGGCCTGAACGGCTGCGCGTACCCCGATCGCAACTACGTCATTCGCCCCAACGGCGCCGTCAACCCCTGCATCTATTGGGACCAGGACCCGATTGGGTTCTACCCGGCCGATGGGCTGGAGCGGATTGCGGGCGGAACACCGTTGAAGCGGATCCGCGACGGGCTGCGCTCGGGATATCCGGTGGGCACCTGCGCCTCGTGCGGCGAACGGCGCACGGCGCTCTACCGCCTGCGCGGCACGCCCCCGCCGGAAGCGGCGACGGCCCACCTCCCCACGCATCCGCGGTAACGCGCGTCCCCCGCACGGCGCCGCTGCGGGCCGCTCACGTTGACGGACTTGGCCCGGTTCATTTCTCCGCGATCACCGCCGCGAAGCCTCCGGCGGCTGGATGCTGATCACCCGAGACCCCGCTCCGTGAAGCCGCCCGCCGCCAGGCCGTGAGCCCGCGCTGGTCGAGCGCTCGCGCGCGAAAAAAGAAAAGCCCAGGAACCAGTCCTGGGCTTCCAAAAATAATCCCCGGCAACGTCCTACTCTCCCACGCGGTCTACCGCGAAGTACCATCGGGGCTGAAGGGCTTAACTGCCGTGTTCGGAATGGGAACGGGTGTGGCCCCTTCGCTAAGGTCACCGGGAAACTCTATTCAGAGTTATCAGCCGTCAGTTGTCGGTCGTCAGTTTCATCTCCGCGCCCTTGGAACTCAGAACTGAGAACTGAAGACTGACAACTTCAATCTGACTTAAGAGAGTCGGGTTCTACTGCTTCGATTCGCGCCTTAAAAATTTTATGGTCAAGCCGCACGGCCGATTAGTACGGGTCAGCTTCACGCCTTGACGACGCTTCCACATCCCGCCTATCAACGTGGTCGTCTCCCACGGGCCTTCAGGGGATTACTCCCGGGAA
>JBDTXY010000405.1:0-3210 GCA_040005945.1 Acidobacteriota bacterium | reverse complement strand
AACGTCCGGTTGCCGTTGGCGTCGAGGGAGAGCGAAGGCAGTCCGTCGATCGCCGCGGCGTGGATGTGACTCTGTGCCGCCAGCACGCGGAAGCGCTCCGCGGCCAGGTCCGGCCGCCGCGCCAGCGCCGCGGCAATCAGCTCCTCGACACTCTTGCCGACCGCGTCCAGCGGCAGATCCTGCGGCAGATCCCCTACCTCCACGGCCACGTTGGCCGACACGCCGACCGCGGTCGCCAGCGCGCCGCGGATGATTTGGACCTGACCCTGCGCATCCAAGAGATCCAGCTCGACCTGCGAGGCGGCGGTCCGCGCCTGGAGCTCGTCCGCGATCGTCGCGATGCCCGCCTGGTGGCGCGCCACGGCGGCGTCCAGATTGTTCTTGGCCTCCTCCAGGTTGACCTGCCGGGCAACCACCTGCGCCTTCGCGTTCAAGTACTGGTAGTACGCCTGCGCGACGCGCAGCACGACGTCCTGGATCGCGGCGTTGTGCGTCCAGTCGGCGGCGTAGAGCGCGCGCGTAGCTTCCTGGACGTCGGCCTCCCGACCGCCGAAGTTGAAGAGGAGCCACGAGGCCGCCACGGACGGCCCGTAGGTCGTCTGGAGAAACGTGAACTGGCCGTTGACGGCTGCCTGCTTCTGCCGCAGGATCGAGCCGTCGACCTCGATGTAGGGAAAATACAGGGATTGCTTGGAGCCCACCTCCGCCGCCGCGGCGCGCGCGAAGTGCCAGGCCTCCCGCGTGGACGGATTGTTCTTCAACGCGACGTCGACCAACTGCCCCAGCGACAGCGTGGTGCCGGGCTTCAAGTACTCCTCGGGCACCTGCGCCGGCGGCGCGGCCTCGCGCGCGGGCATTTGCCCGGACGCCGGCGGCGTCCACAGCACGTTGGGCGCCTCCGAGGTCTTCTGCGCCACCGTCGCGCACCCGGCGCAGAAGATCACCGCTGCGACCGCCGCCATCCGCCTCATGGGCGCACCACGCCGTGGGAGAACACCCCGATGACGTGCGCCACCAGCTCGTCCAAGGTGTCCTCCGGGCGCCGGAAGAGGTTCACGGAACGGGTCATCCCCAGGAACAGCTCGGCTCCGATGCGCGCGTCGATGCCCCGGAACTCGCGGCGCTCGATCCCGGATAGGATCGCCTCCTGGACGAGCTGCACGATCGACTCGCGCCGTTTCAGGATCTCCGCCTCGCGATCGGTCCGCTCGTAGCGCGCCAGGAGCGTGACCAGATGCCGGCGCTCCCAGAAGAATCCCAGGATCTCGCGGGCGATCCGCTCCAGGCGGGGCGCGGCGGGGTCGTTGGGCGAGCGCGCCTGCTCGAGGGCCGCGGCCAGATGATCCAGCGCATAGAGGCTGGTCGCGAAGTAGAGATCGTCCTTGGTCTCGAAATACCGGTAGATCGTGCCCTTTCCGATCCCGGCGTCGGCGGCGATGTCGTCGATCAGCACCTCGTGGAACGGGCGCAGCGCAAACACGCGCGACGCGGCCTCGAGGATCGCGGCTTCTTTTCCGGCGGTCTTGGAGCGGGGCATATGCGATATTTCGATACTGACCGGTCAGTTCCATATCATATACGGTCAAGACGGCCGCGGGTTTTGACGAATGGTCTCTCGGATCGCGCGGAACCGACGGGGCCGGATCGACCGTAGGTACTGAGAGCGCAGGGGTAAGGACAGGGGGAGGTCGGCATGAGCCACGAAGTTTTAGCCCGGAAACTCCAATGCCGGGGCGCGGAGTCCGGCCAGGCGCCGGTTCCGCTGGACTCCTCCGCCGAGCGAGATTTCCTGCGTGAGCGACTCGCCCTTTTCGCACGGACGAGCTTCCTGGCGACGTTTGGTTTCTTCGTCGCGGGTTTCGTGATCGAAGGCTTGTGGTCTCCGCGCATCGGCGCGCCGGCATCCTTTTCCCGCCCCGACATTCTCTTTCACCTCGCGGCGTGCTCGGTCCTGCTCGCGACGTGGATGGCCGCGCGCCAGCCGGGCCTCTCGGAGGGCGCGTTGCGCGCCGCGGACGCCGTCGGCACGGTCGGCAACCTCGGACTGTTCGCGTGCATGGCGGTGAGCATGCCCCGCGCGTGGCGGCCCGAGATGCTCTACCTGCTGATCGCGATTTCGGTCCTGCTGTACCGCGCCGCAACTGTGCCCAGCCCCCCGTGGCGCACCGGCTGGATCTCGACGCTCGCGGCCGCGCCGGCTCCCATCCTCGCGTCGATTCTGTACGCGCGGGGCGCGCCGGCCGAGGTCTCGCGCGGCATGTCGGTGGCGTACGCGTTGCTGTGGGGATTGCTCGGCGTCTTCCTCGCCACGCTGGTGTCCTTCGTGACGTTTCGCCTGCGCAAGAGCGTGGCGCGCGCGCGCCGCCTGGGCCAGTACACGCTAGGGGAGAAGCTGGGCGAGGGCGGCATGGGCATCGTCTACCGCGCCGAGCACGAGATGCTGCGGCGGCCCACGGCCATCAAGCTGCTGCCGCCGGGCCGCGCGGGCGAGGAGAGCCTCAAACGCTTCGAGCGCGAGGTCCAGCAAACGGCGCGGCTGACCAGCCCTCACACGGTTTCGATCTACGACTTCGGGCGGACACCCGATGGTCTCTTCTACTACGTCATGGAGTACCTGGACGGGCTCGATCTCGAGGATCTGGTTAAGGGAAGCGGGCCCCTGGCTCCCGGCCGCGCGGTGCGCATCCTGCGGCAGGTGTGTGCGGCGCTGGCCGAGGCGCACGGCATCGGCCTGATTCATCGCGACATCAAGCCCTCCAACATCCTGCTCTGCGAGCGCGGGGGATTCCCCGACGTCGCCAAGGTCCTGGATTTCGGGCTCGTGCGGGAGATCTCAGACTCCGCGGATCCCCGACTGACGGCCGAAAACGTGCTCCACGGAACCCCCGAATATCTGGCTCCCGAAGCGATTCGAAGCGCGGACTCGATCGACGCCCGCAGCGACCTCTACGCCCTGGGCGCCGTCGCCTACTTTCTGCTGACCGGCACGCCGGTCTTCTCCGGGCGCGGCGCGCTGGAGCTGATCCATCACCACCTGCAGACGGAGCCGGAGCCGCTGTCGCGCCGCCTTGGCAAGCCGGTGCCGCCCAAGCTCGAAGCGCTCGTGCTGTCCTGTCTCGCCAAGGATCCGGATGGGCGTCCGGAGAGCGCGCGAGCCCTGGCTGAGGCGCTGCGCGCCTGCGACGACGTGACGCCCTGGGATGAGCTCGA
>JBDTXY010000404.1:0-3215 GCA_040005945.1 Acidobacteriota bacterium | reverse complement strand
AGATCGAGATGAGCTCGATGCAGTAGGTCGTCAGCGCCGGATACTCGGCGATGTAGGTCAGCAGCTCCCGGATGATCGAGACGTTCTTCTCGTCCAGGATGTCGTCCTTCTTGATCACCTTCCGGGCCAGGTCCGCATCCCGGTTGACGAACGCGTCCAGGGACTGCTTGAGCATCGCCATGGCCACCTCGGCCATGTACGGGATGTCGATGAACGGCTTGAAGGGCTTCTGGCCGGCCAGGCGCTCGGCGCCCTCGGCGATGTTGACCGCGTGATCGCCGATGCGTTCCAGATCGCTGTTGATCTTGAGCACCGCGACTAAGAACCGCAGGTCGACGGCCACCGGCTGCTGCAGGGCCAGCAGCGCAATCGCCGACTCCTCCACCTGCATCTCCATCCGGTCGATCTCCTCGTCGGCGGCGATCACCGAGCGCGCCTTCTCGGCGTCCATCTCCGTCAGGGCCTCGATCGCATAGTGGATCTGGCGCTCGACCTCGCCCCCCATGAGGATGAGCTGGCGCCGCAGGTCCTCCAGCTGTTCTGAAAAATGCTCCTTCACGATGATCTCCCTCCTCCGCGACGGCGGCTCCCCCGTTCTAGTTCCACAGCGCCTCCGCCGACAGGATTTCCAGGTCCTTCTGCCGGGCGTCCTCCGCCAGCCCCGCCGGCACGGCCCGGGCGACCACGCTGCGATCGAAGACGCGCTCGAAGAGGTTGGCCTTCTTGCGCGCCGCGTCGAGCTCCGGTTCGCAGTCCGCCCGAGCGGTTGCCTCGAGCTCGATCTTGCGGGAGCGAACCCGGCACGAGACGCCGGTCACGATCTGCCGGTGGCTCCGGTCCAGGCCGTCGGCGATCCGCAGAATCGCCGCCAGCTTCTCGACGACGGCCCGAAGGTACGGATCCAGCCGCCGCCAGTTCTCGTGGGATTCCTTGGGGCGCCCGCCCTTGTGGTATCGCGCCAGCGACGCGATCACCTCGATCTCGTCGGCGGAAAAGCCGGTCAGGTCGCCGTGCGTGATGAGGTAGTAGGAGTGACGCTGGTGCTTGGCGTACCCGATGTAGCAGCCGATGTCGTGGAGCAACGCGCCGTACTGAAGCCATTCGCGCTCGGTGGCGGTGAGCTGGTGGAGCGCGTGCGTCTGGTCGAAGAGCTCCAGGGCCAACCGCGCCGCGTGGGCCGCGTGCAGGACCTCCGCGTTGCCCCGCCGCAGCAGCCGGTCCACGCTGCGCGCGCGCATGTCGCGAGAGGCCGGGGCGCGCGATCGGCCGTGCCGCGCCAGCGAGTCCAGCAACAGGCCCTCCCGCAGCCCCCGCTCCCCCACCACGATCGCCTCTGCTCCCGTGTGCTTCAGGATCCAGGACAGCAACACGCCTCCGGGGACTGCGATGTCCCGGCGCCGGGGGTCCATGCCCGGCACGCGCAGCTTTTCTTTTTCGGTGGTCCGGCGCATGAGCCGGTTGACCCTCTTGAGGCCGCCGCGCGTCAGGGTCCGGTGGCCCGTGGGGCTGGGCTCGCGTCCCAGGACCGCCGCCTCGTGCACCAGCGACAGCGACTGGATGGTTCCGGAAGAGCCCACGCAGGTCTTGAACCCCTTCTTGCGCACGGCTTCCACGGCCCGCTTGGCGATCGACCGCGCGGCCTTCTTCATGGCCCGCACGTCTTTGTCGGAGGGAGGGTCGTTGCGCGCGTATTGGTCCGCCAGGCGCACCACGCCGATCGCCAGGCTTTCGGCCAGGAGCACACGCGAGCCGTCGGAGACGACGAACTCGGTGGATCCCCCTCCGATGTCGATCAAGAAGAGGGGGTCCTGGCGAGCCGGGAACTCGCTGCGCACCGCCAGGTTGATCAGCCGCGCTTCCTCCTCCCCCGAGATCACCTCCACGCGCACGCCGGCGCGCTTGTGGACGGCGTCGATGAACTCCTGGGAGTTGGAGGCCTCGCGCACCGCGCAGGTCGCCACCGCGCGCGCCACCTCCGCGCCCGCGCCGCCGGCCAATTTGACGAAATGCTCGACCGTGGAGGCCCCCGCTTCGATGGCTTCGGGAGAGAGGCGGCCCGTGCGCAGGGTCTCGCTGCCCAGCCGGACCATCGCTTTTTCGCGCAGCAGGACGTCCAGCGTCCCGTCGTCCTCAAGGTTGGCGACGAGCAGCTTGATGCTGTTGGTGCCGATGTCGATGGCGGCGAGCGTCCGCATGGCGGCCGCATTCTCACGCGACGGCGGCGGGACTCCGTGAAGACGATGTGAAGAGCGCGTGAAGTGGTTCTCCGATTCCCCGTCACTATAATAGCGCCCCATGCGTGAATCCGTGTCGCTCTGGAAGACCAAGGCTCACTCTCTGGAGCGGGCGCGCAAGGCGTTGAAGCGCGGAGATCCCGAGGGGCTCCATGATCTGCGCGTCGCGCTGCGCCGCCTCGACGCGACGGCGCGCGCGCTCCAGCGGCGGGGCGTGGCGAAGAAGGCGAAGTCCATCGTGCGCTCGCTCTCCGAGCAGCGGCAGCTCGAAGTGGACCGTGAGCTGCTCACGCGCATCGGCCGTCTGGGTTTCCTGTCGCCCGACGCCGTCACCGCCCTGGCCGCGCGGTGGGAGAAGCTCGCCGCGCGCGGCTCGCGCCGCGTCGCGCGCGCCGCCGACGGGCGGCCAATCCACGCGCTCCATCGGAGCGTGGCGCGTTTGACCCGCAAGGATGCGAAGACCTCGGTCGCTCGTCTGGAGCGCGCGAGGCGCCGCGCGCAGGAAGCGCTGTCCCAGCCGCTGGAGGGCCGGGACGATCGCACGCTGCACCGCTACCGGATCGCGGTGAAGAAGGCGCGCTACCTCGCCGAGGACCTGGCCGCGTTGGGCGTGCGTGAATGGACCAGCCACGTGGCTCGGGAGAAGAAGCTCCAGGAAGCGCTGGGCCGTTGGAACGACCTGCGGATGTTCTGCCAGCGGCTGGCGCAGAGCCGGGACGAGGCGGAGGAGCGCGGCGCCGAGCAGCTGGCCGCGGAGCTGGAACGCCTGCTGGCGTCCCTGGAAGCCACGGTCGCCGCGGTCCGGAAATCCGCGGTGGACGCCTCGCGATTGGCCGCGCCCGTCGCGCCGGGCCCGGCGGCGGTTCGGGCCAAGGCGGCGCCGCGCAGGCCCGCCCGCGCCCGGCAGCGCTCCTAGCCGCCGCTTTCCGCCCCTTCGACCCGAGGCGAGCGACGCCGCCTCCCGCGCCCACGTCGCTCGAC
>JBDTXY010000403.1:0-3220 GCA_040005945.1 Acidobacteriota bacterium | reverse complement strand
CTCACACGCGCCCCACCCTACGCCTTGGCTTTGCCTTCGTCGTGTCCGCACTCACCGCCCTGCTGACCGTGGCCTGCGGAGGCAAGGAAACGGCGACGTCGCCGGGCCAGAAGCCTGGCGTCACGAAGGTGCAGGCGGCGCCCCCGGCGCCGACCGCGGAGCCTTATCCGACCAACTTCTCACCGGGCAAGTCGACAGTCGGCGAAATTCTGATCACATCCATCGACCAGGATTTCGCCAGGCCTCAAATCAACAAGAACTTGGGCGGCCAGGCGCTGTCGATCGGGGGCAAGAAGTATGAGACCGGCGTCGGCACCCATGCGAACAGCCGGATGACGATCACATTCCCGGCCGGCTTCCGGACGCTGACCGGAGCCTGCGGCCTGGACGACGACGTTGAAAAGGGCGGCTCCGTCGTGTTTCGGATTCTCTCCCGCGACAAGGTCCTGTACCGAAGCCCGCTTCTGAAGGGCAAGCAGCCGGCGGCATCGGCGTTCAGCGTCAACGTGACGGGCCTGACTGAGCTGACACTCGTCGTGGATGATGCAGGGGACGGGATCAACGCCGACCACGGCGACTGGGTCGCCCTGACGCTCAACAAGTAAGTCCCCAGCCTACTTCCGCGCCGCGGAACCTGGCGAGTCCGCGATCGGCACGAATTTGACGACGCGTCCGTTCGCCTCCGTGTACAGCCGCCCCTCCCGGTCGAATCCGAGGAACCTGTTTCCCGGATGGTAACGGGCCAGATCCTGGGCGGGGTCGGCCACCACCCGGCGCGTGAGCTCGCGGTCGAAAACGAGGGACTCCTCGGTGCCGGCGTTCTGCGAGAAGAGCCAGCCGTCCACCCCGATCGCGTAGGCGTTCGGGCCGGTTGCGTATTCGCCCGGCCGGACCCGTGTTTCCTCCCAGCCGGAAGGAGTCTTTTCGAAGATGCGGATCCGGATTTCGTTGTCGAGCACCGCCACCGGTCCCCGATGTGCGGCCGAGAGGGAGCCGGGCTGCCAGTCGCTCGTTCCCTTCGGCCGAAGAAGGGCCGTCTCGTGCCCATCCGGCGCGAGGACGACGACACCGCGACGTGACGCCGAAACAACGAAGATCTCGCCCTCTTCGTTCGCGGCCAGGTCTTCGGCGCCCTGCATCATCGGCTTCAGGTCGATCTCCCTCCGGGGTTTGCCCTTCCGGTCGTAGATGTAGAGGTGCGGCCAGCTCAGCAGCGCCACCTCGTTGTCGCCGACGAAGCTCACCGACGTGTGGTACGGGGTTTCGCCCGGGGGACGTGGCTGGGACCAGACCGCGCTCGGGCCCCCTCCCGCCGGATACAGCTCCAGTTCGAGCTTTTCGCGCAACCCGCGAGCGGCGACGATCGAGCCCTCTGGCGACACGGCGAGATCCGAAAGGAAGTCCGTGCCGAGGCTCACGACGGGAACGGGCGCGTCGAACCCCGGATAGAAGAGAACGGGTTCCGGGGCCAGCAGCGGGAGGCTGGCAAGGCGGGGAGACGTCACGTCCGCCGACCTGACCGGCTCGAAAGTGCGCCCGTCCAACGCGACTTCGAGCCGGAGGGGGAGCCGGGGCGCCGTTCCGAGCGTCACGTCGACGCGGTGAATGCCGCGAACGAGCGGCCGGATCTCGTTCTCGGCGAGCGGCGTGCCGTCGAGGAAGAGAGCAGCGCCGTCACCCGCGCCGATGATGCGCAGAGCGCTCCTGCGCATTTCCGGCACCCAGAGTCCGGCGCTGACGGCGATGGGGGCAGAAGGGCCACCGTCGCGCCGGATCCGGACCTTCACACCCTCCCACCAGTCGGCCGGTCCGGCCTCCGTCGCGCTTCCGCCGGGTAGGGTTACGACGGGACACTGGTTGTCTTTCAACGTTTCGGTATCGACGGTCATGACTGTGAAATTGAATCTGCCGTCGTCGCTCGACGAAACCTTCAGATGCTCGAGCTCCTGTCCCGGGTAGGTCTGCACCAGGAGCTCGCGGTGTCTCTTCCGGGCGTCCGTATCCTGAACGAGGAATGTCACGCGGTCGAAGCCCGGGCTTTTCGAAAGCGCCCCGGCGTGCGAGCGGAGCATCGTGTACGTGTAGATCCAGCTCGTCAGGTTCGGGATTGGGCGGAAAATGAGGGTCGGCCAGTCCGCCGCGTTCGCGATCCTCCAGCTCGCGGGCCGGGGTCCGGCGCTCAACTGGTCGAGCAGGAGATATGTGAGCTCCATTGCCGCGTATTCGCCGTACTCGGCCTCCAAGACGGCAAGGGTGCCCGGCTTGAGGTAGGGACGGATCGCATCTGCGGAGGCGACGGCCCTCACCGGCGATCTCGGCGGGCCAAGGAACAGGAAGCCCGCCACGACGCCGAGTCCGGCGAAGGTTGCGCCGAGAGCCACGGCGACAAAGACGCGGCCCACCTTCTCCCCGAGGATCCTCGCCCCTGCGTGCAGGACGAGCCCCCCGGCCACCGCCGCCACAGCCATGTACGCCGGAAACAACGTCGCGAGGCGCCGCGACGCCGGAAAGGTCGAGAGAAGCCCCGGCAGCGAACCGGCCAGAAGCCACGACAGGAGCACGAGAGAGGCGGGCCGCGTGGGACGCAGGAGAAGGGCGGAGAGCCCGAGCGCGAGCAGCACCGCGACAGGAGCCGACGTGTGCCGTCTCGTCAGATTCTCGACCGGAGGAACGTTCTCGTGGTGAGGAAACTCCGATGGAACCACCTCGAGGAATTGCGTACGAATGATGATGCCGACGCCTTTCGCAGCGCTCTCGGCGAGGAATTTTGCGCGCGCGCCGAGGCCCGGGTGCTCGAGCGGAACACTCCAGAGAGTCTTGCCTGGATTCAGACCGAACGGGTTCCGCCACGCAAACGGGCGGCCGGCGAGGAGGCCGTTGATCCCGAGGCCCGCTGACCAGAGCCCGGCGCCCACGAGGATGACGAGGATCCCTTTCCAGGAGCGGCGGACGAAGCCCCGCACGAAGAGTGACCGGCCGAGGACGGCGCCTACGGGAATCAGGAACGATGTCTGTCCCGAAGGGTACTGGTGGTATGAGAGCGCCATGAGCGCTGCCGCGGCCACGAACCAGCGAAGCCGCTCGGTGGTGATCGCCTCGTAGCTGGCCCACGCGAGCGCAATCGCGACGAACCCGGGGCCGTGGTACGGAAAGATGTCCGTGCGGCTCCAGAAGACCTCGGTCAGGCCGAAGCAGAGGAGGGTCGTCCCCAGCACGGCTT
>JBDTXY010000402.1:0-3220 GCA_040005945.1 Acidobacteriota bacterium | reverse complement strand
GAGGAGCGCGGCGGGGGAGAGCGCGAGCGAGAAGAGGACGACCGCCCAGGCCGCCGAGCCCTCGCGACTGACCCGACGCACGATCGCGAAAACCGCCGCGCAGAGCAAGCCGAGAACGAGCGCCTGGCCGATCCGCAACGCGAGCGGGGGGTTGGAGATTACGCTCGAGAGGGCGCTCTGAAGGCTAAAGCCCAGGGCCCCGTAATGCGCGTAGAAGTCGCGGTACGGGAGGCGCCCCGCGTGAACCATCCGGGCGCCCACGAGCAAGATGCTGTCGTCGTAGTCGTCGATTCGGGTGCAGAGCAATCCGGCCGCCGAGCCGATCGCGGTGAGGCCCAGGAGCATCAGTGGCAGCCGTCGAGAGAGACCGGATGCTTGCATTTGAGGGAATGCCCGCGGCGGGGCATGGCTCGCGGAGTATAGCAACCGCGGCCGCGGGGTAAACTCTGCGCCGCACGATGCGCGCCTCTTTCCTACCCTTCGCTCGGCCCAGCCTCGGCGAGGATGAGATTCGCGAAGTGGTGGAGACGCTGCGTTCCGGTTGGATCACGACCGGTCCCCGGACCGAGCGCTTCGCCTCGGAATTTCTGGACTACGTCGGGGGGCGCTTCGCCGTTCCCGTTTCCTCGGCCACGGCGGGACTGCACGTTGCGCTGCTGGCGCTGGGTGTCGGCCCCGGCGACGAAGTGATCACGACGCCGATGACCTTCGTCGCGACGCTCAACACGATCGTGCACTGCGGCGCCACGCCCGTTCTCGCGGACATCGACGCGGCGACTCTGAATCTCCGCGTCGAACAGGTGGAGCCGCTCATCACCCGGAAAACGCGGGCGATCGTGCCGGTGCACTTCGTCGGGCAGCCGGTGGACCTGGACCCGCTGCTGGAGCTGGCGGGGTCTCGCGGCATTCCCGTGCTGGAGGATGCGGCGCACGCGGTCGGAACCGAATACAAAGGCCGCAAGATCGGATCGTTTCCCACGACGTCGGTCTTCTCCTTCCATCCCAACAAGAACATGACCACGGGCGAGGGCGGAATGGTCGTGACCGAGGATCAGGGGGTCTTCGAAAAAGCCTCTCTGCTCAAGTTCCACGGCATGGACAAGGAGGCCTGGAAACGGTTCGCCAAGGAAGGCAGCCCCCGCTATGACGTCGAGGTCCCGGGCTTCAAGTACAACATGATGGACATCCAGGCGGCCCTGGGCCTGCATCAGTTGAAGCGGCTGGATTCCTTCATCGCCGAGCGCACGCGGATGGCGGCGCGCTACGACGAGGCGTTCCGCGGGGTGGCCGGCCTCATCCTGCCGCAGCGCGTTCCCTACCCCTCGCGTCATGCCTGGCACCTGTACACGCCGCTGGTGGACATCGATCGGCTGACGATCTCGCGCGACCGGTTCATGGCCGAGTTGAACCGCCGCAACATCGGCGCCGGGCTGCACTACACCGCCGCGCACGAGTTCCACTATTACGCGCAGCGATTCGGCTGGAAGCCCGAGGACTACCCGGAGGCGCATTTCGTTTCGGAGCGGATCGTCTCGCTGCCGCTCTTTCCGGGCCTCGCGGAGGAGGATCAGCGGGACGTGGTCGAGACGGTGCGCGCGGTCTTGACGGAGTTCGCCCGATGAAGGTCTCGGTGGTCGTCCCCGTCTTCAATGAGGCCGGCAACATCCTGGAGCTGGTTAGCCGGCTGGCCACCGTCATGGATGCGGCCGGCGGCCCCTACGAGCTCGTCTTCGTCGACGACGGCAGCAGCGACCGGTCGCTGGAGCTCCTGAGAGAGGCCGCGCGCCAGCGGCCCGACCGGATTCGCGTGCTGGAGCTGGCGCGCAACTTCGGCCAACACCAGGCGATCCTCGCGGCGTTCCAGCACGTCACCGGGGACGTCATCGTGACGCTGGACGCCGATCTGCAGAATCCCCCCGAGGAGATCCCTAAGCTGCTGGCCAAGGTCGCCGAGGGATACGACGTGGTGGGCGGCGTCCGGAAGGACCGGCAGGACTCCGTCGCGCGCCGGCTCGCATCGTCCCTGGTCAACCGGGTCACCGTGCAGATCACGCGGCTGCGCCTGACGGACTTCGGATGCATGCTGCGCGCGTATTCGCGCGGCGTCGTGGAGGAGATCAACCGCTGCGACGAGGCCTCGACGTTCATCCCGGCGCTGGCCCAGAGTTTCGCCCGCCGCCCGACGGAGGTCTCGGTCACCCACGCCCCCCGCCGGCACGGCGCTTCCGCTTACTCGCTCTATCGGCTGATCCGTCTCAACTTCGACCTGATGACCGGCTTCTCGCTGGTGCCGCTGCAGGCGTTCGGCCTTCTGGGCACGCTCGTGGCGTTCGGGGGCGTGGGGTTCGGCCTGTTTCTGTTCGTCCGGCGGCTGATCGTGGGCGCCGAGGTGGAGGGCGTCTTCACGCTCTTCGCGATCCTCTTCACGCTGCTGGGCGTGGCCATGGCGGGGCTGGGAATCGTGGGCGAGTACGTGGGGCGGATCTATCAGCAGGTCCGCGGCCGCCCCCGCTTTCGCGTGCGCCAGATTTACGGCCTGGGCGAAGAGACGGCGACGTCCTCCCCCCTCCCGTCTTCGTCCTCCCCGCTGCCGCCGACCGCCTCCCGCCCCGTATGACCCGCATCGCCGTATTCGCGTACTCCGACACGGGGCACGCGTGCTTGAAATTCCTCTTGGATCGGGGGAAACGCGTGGTGTTCGTGGCCACCCATCGGGACGACCCCGGAGAGCGGCGCTGGTATCCCAGCGTCGCGGAGCTGGCGCGCGAGCGCGGGATCGAGCCCATCGAAATGGAGAATCCGATGGATCCCCAGGCGATCTCGCGCCTGAGCATCGCCGCCCCGGACCTGCTCTTGTCCTTCTACTACCGCCGCGTTCTTCCCGAGGAGATGCTCGCGTGCCCTCGGCTGGGAGCCTTCAACATGCACGGGTCCCTCCTGCCCAAGTTTCGGGGGCGCGCTCCCGTGAACTGGGCCGTGCTGAAGGGTGAGACGCGGACGGGGGCCACGCTTCACAAAATGACCCCGCGAGCCGACCAGGGCGAGATCGTGGAGCAGGAGGCCGTCCCGATCGGCCCGGACGACACGTCCCTGGAGGTGCAGAGGCGCGTGACGGAAGCCGCCGTGGTGATCCTGGCGCGATCGATCGAGTCGCTCGAGGCGGGTACGGCGCGGGGGATCGTCCAGGACGAAGCGGCGGCGACCCGTTTCGGGCGGCGCC
>JBDTXY010000401.1:0-3221 GCA_040005945.1 Acidobacteriota bacterium | reverse complement strand
GCTCTGCCACAGCTCCCAGGTGATCGCCTGCTCGGAGCCCTGTTCCAGCCGCGCGCCGGCGGCCGGGGCCGGCAAGCGCGCGGGTTGGCCGAACGCCGCGGCGCAGAGGATGCTGCCGGCGAGGGCGGAAGCAGCCATTTTGGGGTGCATCAGGCGGGGATCTTACCGTCAATCTTCGGAGACTTGCCCGCACGGCGGATCGGGCGCGAGAGGCTCGGCGGTGCACCCCCGCGGGAGAGGTGGATCCGTACGCGCGGGGTTGCTAATCTCTGCGGCGCATGTGCCCGCTGCCCAAGAGATCCCTTTCCGCACATCGGGACATCCATTCGTATTCCAACCCCGCCGAGATCCGCGTCACCCATCTGGATCTGGACCTGGACGTCTCGTTCGATCGCAAGACGCTGTCCGGCTCCGCGACGCTGCTCCTGGAGCGCCGCGCTCCGGAGGCGGAGCGGGTGCGGCTGGACACGCGCGCGCTCGACGTCGTCTCTGCGGAGGCGGCGGAGGGGGACGGACCGTGGTCGCCGGCGGCCTTCGAGGTCGGGCAGGCGGACCAGATCCTCGGTTCCGCGCTGACGGTCGCGCTGCCGCCCGGAGGCGACCGAGTCCGGATCGGGTACGCGACGCGGCCCGGAGCTTCCGGTCTCCAATGGCTGTCGCCGCCGCAGACCGCGGGGAAAATTCACCCCTTCCTTTTTTCGCAGTCCCAGGCCATCCACGCGCGGAGCTGGATCCCCCTGCAGGACACGCCCGGCGTGCGCACAACCTATGCCGCCACGATCCGGACTCCACCGGCTTTGCGAGCGGTCATGAGCGCCGCCGGCAACTCGACGGGAGATCGCGGCGGGACGTACCGGTTCCGCATGCCGCAGCCGATCCCTCCGTATCTCCTGGCCGTGGCCGTTGGAGACATCGACTTTGCGGCGCTGGGATCACGCTCCGGCGTCTACGCTGAGCCCTCGGTGGTCGCGAAGGCGGCGGCGGAGTTCGTGGACACGGAGCAGATGATGGAAGCCGCCGAGCGGCTCTACGGGAAGTACCGGTGGGATCGATACGACATCCTGGTGTTGCCGCCCAGCTTCCCGTTCGGAGGGATGGAGAACCCGCGGCTGACGTTCGCGACCCCGACGGTCCTGGCCGGAGATCGGAGCCTCGTATCCTTGATCGCCCACGAGCTCGCGCATTCCTGGTCCGGAAACCTCGTCACCAACGCCACCTGGAGCGACTTCTGGTTGAACGAGGGTTTCACCACGTACATCGAGCGGCGCATCGTCGAAGAGGTCTACGGCAGGGAGGCCGCGGCGATGGAAGCGGTGCTCGGCCGCCAGGACCTCGAAGATGAGATCGCGCGCCTGGAGGATCGCGACGAGATTCTGCACATCGATCTCGCCGGCCGGGATCCCGACGACGCCGCCACGCGCCTCCCGTACGAGAAGGGATACCTCCTGCTGCGCTCCCTGGAGGAGACGTTCGGCCGCGACCGATTCGACCGGTTCCTGCGCGGCTACTTCGACCGGTTTGCCTTCCAGAGCCTCGTGACGGCGGACTTCCTCGCGGATCTCTCCGACAACCTGATCGGCGCGGAAGGGACGCGCTTCCCGGACGGGCTGCTCGCGGAGTGGACCGAGAAGCCGGGCCTGCCTCAGTCGGCGCCGCAGCCCAAGTCCGAGGCGCTGCGCCGCGTCGCCGAATCCGCGGAGCAATGGTCCTCGCGGACGCTTCCCGCCCGGCACGTGCCGTATGCGCAATGGAGCACCCAGGAGAGGATCCAGTTCCTGCGCCGGCTCTCACCCCCGATTCCCGCCGATGGCATGCGCGAGCTCGACGACGCGTTCGGGCTGACGGGGTCCGGCAACGCCGAGATCGTCTTCCAATGGCTCTTGGTCGCCCTGCGCAGCGGCTATGCGGCGACCGACGCGCGGCTGGAGGAGTTTCTCGTGGCGATCGGGCGGCGCAAATTCATCAAGCCCCTCTATGAAGAGCTGGTGAAGTCGGAGTCGGGCCGGCGACGCGCGCTGGCCATCTACCGGCGAGCCCGGCCGGGATACCATCCGATCGCGGTGGACACCCTGGACCGTATCGTCGGATGGACCGCATGAGCCTCCGGGCGCCGGAAACGGAACGCCACGTGACGAGCGCGTGCCCGCTGGACTGTCCCGACGCCTGCAGCCTGGACGTGACGGTCGCCGACGGGCGCGTCGTGGCGGTGGGCGGCTCGCATGCCAATCCGGTGACGGGCGGCTACATCTGCGCGAAGGTGCGGCGGTACCCCGAGCACCTCTACGGGCCGTCGCGCAATCTCTATCCGGGCATCCGGACCGGCAAGAAAGGCCTGGGACAGTTTCGCCGGGCCTCCTGGGACGAGGCGCTGGCCCTGGTCGCCTCGCGCCTCCTGGCCGTCCGCGAGCGTCGGGGCGCGGAAGGGATCCTGCCGTTCTCCTACGGCGGCTCGAACGGGTATCTGTCGCAGGACACGACGGACGCCCGATTGTTTTTCCGCCTGGGAGCCTCCCGTCTGGCGAGAACGGTGTGCGCGGCCCCCACGGGAAAAGCGGCCGCCGGGCTCTACGGAAAAATGCCCGGGACCGCCTATGAGGATTACGCGCGGGCCAAGCTGATCGTGCTCTGGGGGGTGAATCCCTCCGTGTCCGGGATCCATCTGGTCCCGTTCATCCAGGAGGCCGTCCGCGGCGGGGCGCGGCTGATCGTCGTAGATCCGCGCCGAACGAAGCTCGCGGAGCGCGCCGACCTCCACCTGGCGATCCACCCCGGCACGGACCTGCCGGTCGCCTTGGCGGTCATCGCGTGGCTGTTCGCCAATGGGCGCGCCGACGCGCGTTTCCTGGAGGCGCACGCGAGCGAGGTCGAGGAGCTGCGGCGGCGTGCGGAACCCTGGAGCCTGGAGCGGGCCGCCGCGCAGGCGCGAGTGCCTGCCGCGGACATCGAGCGGTTGGCGATGCTCTACGCCGACGCGAGCCCCGCCGTCATTCGCTGCGGCTGGGGCCTCGAGCGCAACCGCAACGGCGGCTCGGCGGCGGCCGCGGTGCTGGCGATTCCGGCGGTGGCCGGGAAGTTCGGCGTCCGCGGGGGAGGCTACACGCTCTCCAACTCGCCCGCGTGGCGAGAGCTCAATGGGATGGCGGGCGCCGTGGCCCAGGAACCGTCGACCCGCCTGATCAACATGAACCGGCTGGGCGAGGTCCTGGAGACCCGGGGAGAGC
>JBDTXY010000400.1:0-3229 GCA_040005945.1 Acidobacteriota bacterium | reverse complement strand
CCCCGTGGAGTGAACGCCACGCGGCAATAGAATCCGCTCACCTCATGCCGTTGCATCCCGGAACCCGTCTCGGCCCTTACGAGATCCTCTCTCTGCTCGGCGCGGGCGGGATGGGCGAGGTGTATCGCGCGCGGGACGAGCGGTTGAAACGGGACGTCGCCGTAAAGGTCCTGCCTGCGTCCTACGCGAGCGATCCGGAGAGGCTGCGCCGCTTCGAGCAGGAGGCGCAGGCGGTCGGGGCATTGAACCATCCCAACATCCTGGCAATCCACGACGTCGGGTCCGTGGATGGCGCGCCCTACCTTGTCTCCGAGCTGCTGGAGGGCGAAACGCTGCGCTCGCGTCTCACCGGGGGCGCTCTGCCCCAGCGGAAGGCGATCGACTACTCGGTGCAGATCGCGCACGGCCTTGCGGCGGCGCACGAAAAGGGGATCGTCCACCGCGACCTGAAGCCCGAGAACCTCTTCGTCACGAAAGACGGCCGCGTCAAGATCCTCGACTTCGGCCTCGCCAAGCTCACTCAGCCCGAGAGCGGCACCGGCCAGCAGACGAACCTGCCGACCGAAGCGGCGGGCACCGAGCCCGGCGTCGTGCTCGGCACGCTCGGCTACATGTCGCCCGAGCAGGTGAGGGGAAAACAGGCCGATGCCCGCAGCGACATCTTTTCCTTCGGCGCGATCCTCTACGAGATGCTCTCGGGCAAGCGCGCGTTTCATGGCGAGTCTGCCGCGGACACGATGAGCGCGATCCTCACGAAGGAGCCTTCGGACCTCTCGGAGACGAACCGCGGCATCGCTCCAGGCCTCGAGCGCATCATCCGCCACTGCCTCGAGAAGAGTCCCGAGGAGCGATTCCAATCGGCCCACGATCTCGCCTTCGACCTGCAGGCGCCGTCGGGGGATTCCGCCGGGCCGGGCGCGGCCGCCGGTTCGGCTCCAGCCCGCGTTGACGCTCGGCGCCCCCGGCGCCCGCCGAAGGCCGCCGTTGAACCGCCCCAATTCACGCGCCTCTCGTTCCGCCGGGGGCTCGTGCAGTCCGCCCGCTTCGCGCCCGACGGCGAGACGATCGTGTACGGCGCCGCCTGGGACGGCGCGCCGTTCGAGATTCTCACGACGAGGCCGGAGGGGCGGGAGTCGCGCTCGCTCGGCCTCGGCTCCGCCGACGTGCTCGCGATCTCCCGGACGGGAGATCTCGCGATCTCGCAGAACCGCCGCTTCACGCGCGGCTGGGAGAACAGCGGCACCCTGTCGCAGGTGCCGCTCTCCGGAGGCGCGCCGCGAGAGCTTCTCGAGAAGGTCCAGGAAGCCGACTGGGCCCCGGACGGTCGGAGCCTTCTCGTCGTGCGCGAAATCGGCGGCCAGAGTCGCATCGAGTTTCCGATCGGGAAGGTTCTCTACGAGACCCTCGGATGGATCAGCCTCGCGCGCCTGTCTCCGAAGGGCGACCGGATCGCCTTCATCGATCATCCCCAGCGGGGAGACAACGTGGGCTCCCTCTGCGTCGTGGATCTGGCCGGCGGGAAGACGACTCTGGCATCGCGGGGTGCCACGGGAGTCGCCTGGTCTCCCGACGGCACGGAGGTGTGGGCGTCCCGGGGCAGCACCCTCTTTGCCGTCTCGCGCCCCGAGGCCCTGCGGATTCTCGCGCGCCAGCCGGGCGGATCCTGGCTCCTCGACGTCTCGCGCGCCGGCAAGGCCCTTCTCGCGCACATCAACATCAGTCGGGAGATGGTGGGGCTCGCGCCGGGGGAGGCGAGGGAAAGGCACCTCTCCTGGTTCGACTGGTCCTTTCCTGCCGACCTCACTCCGGACGGGCGAATGGTGATGTTCGACGAGAGGCGAACCGGCAAGGCCTCCCCCGATGAAGGGTATCCAATCTACCTGCGCAAGACGGACGGCTCGCCCGCGGTGCTCCTGGGAGACGGCTCGTCCGTGGCGCTTTCACCCGACGGGCGCTGGGCGCTCACGATCTTCCGCCCGTTCGGTGAGACGCAACTCATGCTCCTGCCAACGGGAGCGGGGCCATCGCGCCAGCTTCCCCTGGACGGGATTCGCTACTCGCGCGAGGGGGCCTGGCTGCCGGACGGCAAGCGCGTGCTCGTCGCCGGGGCGGAGGAAGGGCGCGGCTCCCGGCTCTATGTCCGCGACATCGAGGGGGGACCGGCTCGCCCGGTGACGCCCGAGGGAATCCGCATCAATTTCAACGGAAACGTCGTCTCGCCCGACGGAAAGCTGGTGACGGCCGTCGATTCGGAGGACCGCGCGATGCTCTTCCCGGTCGACGGCGGCGAGCCGCGGGCGATTCCGGGAATCGAGGCCGGCGAGCTTCCGATCCAGTGGAGCACGAACACGAGCCTCTTCGTCTCGCGTCCCGGAGACGTGCCGGCCGGAATCTTCCGGATCGATCTGACGGCAGGAAGCCGGGAGCTCGTTCGCCAGCTCGATCCACTCGATCCCGCCGGCGTCTTCTCGATCGACCCGATCCGGATGACGCCCGACGGAAAGAGCTACGTCTATTCCTACCGCCGCCTCCTTTCGGATCTCTATCTCGTCGAGGGGCTGAAGTGATTTTGGATCTTGGATTTGATCCGTAACCGTGCCGTGACGCGCTCCGCTCTGACGGACGCTTCCCCCGCGACCTGCTCACGATGCGGCATCCCCGCGTCTTCCCCCTCTCCCGGCGGGAGAGGGATGGGGTGAGGGGGCGGCAGTCTCCGGGAATGACTCCTTGGGACGTCCTGACCGACCTGGGACCTGCATGAGGCTGTGAGCAGCACCCAACGACCGAGCCATCGCATTCGTATATCGCCCGACGCGGGACTGAGCTCTCTGTTCACCTCCTGTATTTTCCAGGCGGAGCGCTCTCTCGGCCGCTGTTCGCGAAGTGAATGCCGCGGCCGAAAACCGGACCGGGTGAGGGGCGGTGCTGTCTTTGACTGGAAACGGCGTGAGTGAGAATCGGAAGGGTACCCCTCACCCTGTCCCTCTCCCCCGAGCGCGGGGGAGAGGGGAATGAGACTGCTTCCTCACCGAGGGCGGTAGAATCCCCGCTTCGATTCCTTTTCCACGTCCGCGACACACCGAGGCACCTCGCCATGATCGGCCGCTTCCTGTCCCAGTACCGCATCACCGCCGCGATCGGCGCGGGGGGAATGGGGGAGGTGTTTCGCGCGACCGACTCCCGGCTCGGCCGCGAAGTCGCGATCAAGGTGCTTCCGGCCGCCACGGCG
>JBDTXY010000399.1:0-3234 GCA_040005945.1 Acidobacteriota bacterium | reverse complement strand
GTTCGAATACGTCAAGAATCTCCCCCTCTCCCTGGGCCTGCTGATCGACACGTCGGCCTCCATGCTGGAATCCCTGCCCGAGGCGGAGCAGGCGGCGGTCAAGTTCCTGGACTTCTCTATCGCCGCCAAGGATCGCGCGTTCGTCGTCTCGTTCGACAACGAGCCCTACCTGCTCTCCAAGCTCACGGGACGCAAGGACAAGCTCTTGCGGGCGCTCTCGGGCCTGCGCGCGGAAGGCTCCACGGCGCTGTACGACGCGATCATCTACGGCCTGTACCAATTCACGGGCGTGAAGGGCAAGAAGGCGCTGGTCATCCTGACCGACGGCAAGGACACGGCGTCCAAGTTCGACTACGACACGCTGCTCGAGTACGTGCGCAAGTCCGGCCTGGCGATCTACGCGATCGGGCTCAAGATCTCGGGCGCCGACCTCGAGGTGAAGTACAAGCTCAACAAGATCGCGCAAGTGACCGGCGGCCAGACCTTCTACATCGACGCGGCCAAGAACCTGGAGGCCGTCTACCGGCAAATCAACGAAGACCTCCGGAGCCAGTACCTGCTGACCTATTACTCGAGCAACAGCGAAGGCAAGGAGAAGTGGCGCAAGGTCGAGATCAAGGTCGAGCCCACGAGTCTGCAGGCCCGGACCATCAGCGGTTACTACCCTTGAGGAACGAGTTTTCGATTTTGGACTTTAGATTTTGGATTTTGGATTGAGATTGCAAGAGACCTCAGACGATCGACAATCCAAAAACCAAAATCCAAAATTGGTCCTCGCCTCGGCTTCTCCCCGCCGCGCCGAGATCCTTCGCTCGATGGGCATCCCGTTTACCGTGCGGCCGTCCGATGTCCCCGAGGAGCCGCTTCCGGGTGAGACGGCGGAGGCGGCGGCGTCAAGGCTGGCGACCGACAAGGCCCGCCACGGCGCCGAGCGAGATCCGGACCGCTGGGTCCTCGCGGCCGACACGCTCGTGTTCCTGGACGGCCTGATCCTGGGAAAGCCGCGCGACGCGGAAGACGCCGCCGGCATGCTGCGCCGCCTGGCGGGCCGCGAGCACCGGGTCGTCACGGCGCTGCATCTCAGGCGCGGCGCGTCCCCCGGGATCGGCTTGGCCGAGATCAGCCGCGTGCGCTTCGCGCCCATGGACGAGGGGGAGATCGCCTGGTACACCGCCACGCGCGAGCCATTCGACAAGGCCGGCGCGTACGGGGTTCAGGGCCTGGGAGCGCGCTTCATCGAGGAGATCCACGGATCGTTCACGAACGTGATGGGCCTTCCCGCTCGCGCCGTCTACCGACTGCTCAGAGGCGCCCCAGATCCCGCTCTTGCGTCGCTCGCGCTTTCTTCCGGGTCAGCTTGATCTCGTACATCCGCGCGTCGGCCTCCGCGAGCGTCTTGGGGAACTCGGAGTTGGGATGGTGCGTGGCCCAGCCCACGGAGAGGTCGATCCGCAACCGCTCATCGCCCGGAATCTTGGGGAGATGCCGGTTGGCCAGCTCCTCCGACTTTTGGGCGGCTGCGGCCTCGTCGGCCTGGGTCAACAGGACCAGGAACTCGTCCCCGCCCCATCGAAAGACCAGATCCGATTCCCGAACGCACGCGGTCAGGTAGTTCGCCACGAATTGCAGCACCCCGTCGCCCGTCGCGTGCCCGCGGACGTCGTTGATTTCCTTGAAGCGGTCCACGTCGATCAAGAGCACGGAGAGGGCGCCGCCGTGCCGGCGGGAGCGCGCCAGCTCGCGGCGGATGACGTCGTTGAAGTAGTGCCGGTTGTAAAGGCCGGTCAACCGGTCCCGGATTCCCATCTCCTTGACCTGGGAATCCGATTCCACCAGGCGCTGCATCTCGCTCTGAAGCTGCGACTGGCTGGCCTCGAAGAGCAGGATGATGATCCCGACGCCCACGGTCATCTCGAGGAACATCTCCACGAAGGGCGCCGACGTGTACAGGGGCGGCATCGCGCTCTGGTCCGGATAGAGCAGGTACCCGCGTCCCACGACCAGCAGCTCCGCGGCCCAGAAAAAGAAGGACGAGGACAGGATGGCTCGCCCGCCGACGGAGCCGGGCGTCAAGGCGAACGCCAGCGCCGTGATGATGTAGGCCCCGGCGCGGAGGAAGGCGACGGGAGCTTCCGGAATCGAAAGCGTCGACAGCCACCAGGCGATCGCCACGATGGGAAGCGCCCAGAGCATCTCCACCGGCCGGGATACGGCCTCATGCTTGCGGAACCGCCAGACTCCCCGCAGCAGGAAGAAAATGTGGCCCAGCAGGGCCACCTCGAACACCGGCAGGGCCATCTTCCGCCACGCGTCGACTTGCGAGAGCGCGAGCAGCCCGATCGAGCCCAGGAAGAACGCCCACGAAGCGATCCAGTCCAGAAACGCCGGCCGGCGAAACTTCTGGTAGAGGAGCACGAAAACGATGAAGAGCAGGATCGTTCCCGCCGCCTGGACCAGCAGAGAAAAAAGATACGTTTCCATGGGATGTTGTCTGTCCAGTTTACGTGACATTGGTCCCGGGCAGACCTGCGAAAGTGGACGGCTCCCCGCGCGTTGACTCAAACAGTCCTAGAATCGGCCGCCATGGCCGCGTTGGTCTGCATCGCTCCCGGCGGGAAGCTGACCCGAAAGATCGCCGCCGAAATCGGGGCTGGACTGCCGGGTGTGGATCTGACGGTCCGGTCGATCTCCGGCTACCTCGCCTCGCCGGGTTCCGGCCGCCGGGTTCTCCTGTGTCCAGCCGGACGCTCTCTGTCCCGCGACCTCGGCTTTCTGCGGCGCGCCGCGCGGAAGCTCCTCTGGTCCGCTCCGACGGCCGACTTTCGGGACGCGATCGGCGGGCTGCGGACGCGGGACGTCGTTCCGCGCGCCGCGCCGGCGCCCCAGAGCGGCGGGAGCGCTCGCGGTCTGGCCGCCGCCCTTCTGCTGGAGGGCCACGTCGACGCGGCACGGGCGCGCGCCGCGCTGGAATCAGCCGCGCCGCGCGACTGGATCGTCGAGAGCCCCCGTCACGTCCACCTGCCAGAGCGGCTCCGCCACGCGCTGGAGCGCGCGGGAGTCCGATGGTCGGCGCTGGAGCCGGTGGAGCTGGTCGCCGTCTACGCCGCGCCCGCGCTGGCACGGGCACGGGCGCAATGGAAGCGAGTGCTACCGGCCGGAACCCGGGTGTGGGTTCGAGGATCCGATTTTCGGACCGCCGGCTTGCGCTGATCGACCGCGCGCACGGGGCGGAGC
>JBDTXY010000398.1:0-3235 GCA_040005945.1 Acidobacteriota bacterium | reverse complement strand
AGGAAATCCGCCGGGCGTTGGGCGCGACGCAAAGCGGGCCTTGCCTGGTGGGTGGGTCTTCGCGACGCGGAGAATGCGCACTACTCGGCGGCCGGAGGCGACTTCGAAGCCGGGGAGGATGCGTACCGCCGCGGCTTCGTCGCCGCGCTCCACCCCGAGGAACGCGGAGCTTCGTACGCCGCGCGCCAGCGTGCGTTGCGGGACCGGTTCGGGGAGACCGCGAATTCCGACGCGTTTCGCCGGGGGTACGAACGAGGGATGCGCCATGGTAGCGGCTCCGGGGAGCGCTCCGCCGACGGCCAGCCTCCGCCGAAGCCCCCGCGCGCCCGCCCAGCCCAGACCTGCGGCGCGGCCCGGCCTCGCCGCCGCGGCCGGCGGAATGCCTGGATTCGGGCCAGCCCTTCCAGGGTGCGGTCCACGTCGTACCCGAAGCCGACGCGAAAGTACTTGCCGATCCCGAAGTGCGCCCCGGGAGTGACGAGCACGGACTCTTCGAGCCGGAGCCGGTCGAAGAGCGCGACCGATCCGATCGGAAGCCGATACTTCACCAAGGCGATGGCGCCGGCGACCGGCGCGATCGACCCGAAGACCTCGGCATTGGACCCGATCCAGGCCTGGACCCGGGGCAGATTCTCGCGGATGATCCGGCGGGTCCGCGCCAGGATCTCCTCGCGCCGCTGCGGGTCCAGGGCCGCGCGCGCCAGCCGGTCCGACAGCATCGAGGGCGTCAGCGTGGTGTAGTCCTGGTACGACCAGAGTCGGCCGATCTCCCGCGCGGGCCCCGCGATCCAGCCGATGCGCAATCCCGGCAGGCCGAACGCCTTGGACAGGCCCGAGGTGATCAGGACCTTTGAGTACCGGCCCCAGAACGTGGGGGACATCGTGTCGCTGCCGACCTCCGCGCCGCGGTAGACCTCGTCGGACACGATCCACGCCTTGACCCTGCGCGCCGCGGCGACGATCTCGTCCATCTCTTCCTCGGTCAGGACGGCTCCGGTGGGATTGTTGGGGTTGGTCACCATGATCAGCCGCGTGCGTTTCGTGACCGCCCGCCGCAGGCTCGCGACGTCCAGCGCCCAGCGCCTCTCCGACCCGCGGCCCCTCTCGACCAACCGGTACGCATCGGCGCGGCCGCCGTACGCGCGGGCGAGGCCCCATGCCTGCATGTACGTCGGGAGCATCACGGCGGCGCGGTCGCCCGCTTCCAGCAGCCCCCACAGCGCGGTGTAGTTCGCTTCCGAGGTGCCGGTCGTCACCAGAACGTTGTCGGCCGCGGCTCCGGGATACAGCAGGGCGATCCGCTCACGCAAGAGCTGCGATCCGTTGGACTCGGGATACTTCAGCGGCTGTTGGAGCAACCGCGTGCGGTCCCCCTCGGACTCGAGAAGCTCCTCGACCCGCAACGGCTCGACACCGCTTTCCGAGAGGTTGTACCGAACGGCGTTCTCGTAGAGGCTCTGGGTCCGCTCCATGCGAAAGCGGTCGATGCGCATAGGCTCCTCGGCGTTTCCCGGATCGTACCAAGAGGCGTCCGGCGATTTCCGTTGCGCGGCGGCCGCGGACGGTATCCTCCGAGGGATGCGCATCGTGGTCGGGGCCGTGGTCTGGCTCGCCGCGTTCGGATGGGCGGGGGCTCAGGCGGTTGAGACCGCTTCACCCTCTGCCCCATCCAGTCCGATCCAGGACAACAGCTTCCTGATCGAGGAGGCGTACAACCAGGACGACGGCGTGGTCCAGCACATCAACCTCTTTCGTCGCGATTTGCGGACCGGCGAGTGGCTGGGCTCATTCACGCAAGAGTGGCCGATCGGCGGCATCGCGCATCAGCTCAGCTACGGCATCGCTTACCAGCGGATCGCGGGCGAGAGCGGCAAGGTCATGGGGCTCGGGGACGCCGCCCTCAACTACCGCTACCAGCTCGTCGGGGACGGCGAGGCCCGGATCGCCGTCGCCCCGCGGTTGACCGTTCTCCTTCCGACCGGAAGATGGAAGGAGGGGCTCGGATCGGGATCGGCGGGTGTTCAAGTGGCCCTCCCCGTCAGCTTCGTCCTGAGTCCCGACTGGGTCGCTCACGGCAACATCGGCGGCACCTGGACTCCCTCCGCGAGGGACGCCCGCGGCGATCGGGCGCGCACCCTGGCAGGCGACCTCGGGGGCAGCGTGATCTGGCTGGGAGGCGGACGCATCAATGGAATGCTCGAAGCGCTGTGGTCCCGGGACCAAACCGTCGTGAGTCCCGGCCGCGTGAAGACCGAGTCGTCCCTCTTCGTGAGTCCCGGCGTGCGCTGGGCGTACGACTTCTCGAGCGGGTTACAGATCGTCCCTGGAATCGGCGTGCCCATCGGACGGACCCAGCCGGGGCCAATACGCGGTCCTGCTATATCTCTCCTTCGAGCACCCGTTCCGCGCCGCCTCGCCGCGCGGAGGAGACTGAGAGCTTCGTGGCCTGAAAACAGCCGAGCCGCGTTCCAGTGACGAGTTAAACTTGCGGCTCTTCCATGCCGGAGTGGCGGAATGGCAGACGCAGGGGACTCAAAATCCCCCGCCCCTTGCGGGTGTGAGGGTTCGACTCCCTCCTCCGGCACCAACGCTTCCGTGACCGGGCCGCGCGCGGGCGGAGGGCCGTCCCTGGACCGAGCGCAGATAGAGCTCCAGAGTCTCGAGCGTGAGGCGGTCGGCGGAGGTGGACACTGTCGGAATGCCGGCGTGGCGCAACCGCGCGGCCAGTCGGCGGTTGCCCAGCAGAATCTCCAGCGCCGAGACCTTCGCATAGGCTTCGACCGGTGTTGCGGGCGTGTTGAACGCGAGGCGCGCGATGCCGGGGTCCTCCAGATGCACCAGCAGGGGCCGATGCTGGCGGCGCAGGACCATGAGCGCTTCCCGCAGGAGCTCCGCGCCCGCCAGATCCGCCAGCGAGCTCAGCAGCACGACCTGCGCGCGCCGCAGCTGCGCGTCCCGCACGGTTTCGGCGGCGACGTCGTAGGCGGTCTCCGCGAGGCGGGCCTCCAGGGCGTAGACGGATGCGTACGCCTGGGCGATCCCCCGGATCCCCGCGCGGACGCGGATGTTGCGCTCGATCCGATCGGAGAACGCGATGAGCATCACGCGATCTCCCCGGGCGCAGGCCACGCGCGTCAAGGCGAGGGCCGCGGCCAACGCGTAATCGAGCTTGCTCCGCGAGCCGTCCATCGAGGCCATCGCCCGCCCGCAATCCAGCAGGATCACCAGATGCGCG
>JBDTXY010000397.1:0-3236 GCA_040005945.1 Acidobacteriota bacterium | reverse complement strand
TCTGTCCCTACTCCAACTACTACAACGACCTCATGCGGGACATGTCGGTCGAATTCGGCAAGAAGGGCGTGGCGTTCGTCGGCGTGAACTCGGGAACGCTGGAGACCGCGGAAGAGGCCAGGAGTCACGCGCGGGAGCACGGCCACACCTTCGACATCATCAAGGATCCCGAGGACCGCGTCGCGGATCTGCTCGACGCGAAGCGAACGCCCGAAGTCTTCCTTCTGGACGCGACCGGAACGCTGCGCTATCACGGCCGGATCGCGTCCAAGATCTCGGCGCCGGACTTGAAGACCGCGCTGGAGTCCGTCCTCGACGGCAAGCCGGTCCACCCCGCCGAGACCAAGGCGTTCGGCTGCGCGATCCCGCGGCGGTAGCCGCTTCACTTTCGCCATACCGGACGGAGCGAGCGCACCGAGTTGTCTCGTAGCCCCGAAAGGGGTCCCTCGCTCCGCTCGGGATGACGGCGCCGCGCGCGAACCACCGGCGCCGTCGTCACCGCCCGCAGCGCGCCACCACCTGCGCCGCGATCAGACGCGCGTCGGGCGGGTTCTCGCCCAGGCCCAACGTGTGGAGCGCTTCGTGAATGATGATGTCGGCGGCGAACCCCACGTTGGTCCGTTGGCTCGCGGCGAACTGGTCCCAGCAGATCGAGACGGCGCGGCTTCCGGGCGTCGTCCAGGCCAGCACGTTGCGATCGGCGCAGGGTCGCGTCCCGCGGCCGTCGTAGAAGAGCACGAATCCCAGATACGACGGCACCGTCTGGCCGATCGCGGCGAGGTTGACGTCCAACCGCCGGCCGGAGGCGTCCACGAAATCCGTCAGGATCTCCTGGCAGCGGCTGTCGCCCAGCTTTCGCGCGGCCTCTTCCAGCGTCGGCCGCAGATCGTGGGGGAGCCGGCGATCGATGGAGAAGGGAATCACCAGGGGCGCAACTCCCGCCGGCGGCGAGAGACTGGACTCGGCGAGCGACGGCGCGGCGACGGCAGTCGCGGCGAGCGCCAGGACGCACCGGAGGATCGCGACGTGGGTGCGCGGTGAGGATTCCATGGCGCCGCTCCTCCGGGGGAGCGCGCGTTGCCGGGAATTCTCGGGGTGGCCCCTCCGCTATCCATGACGGTCGCGCAAGCGAGGCCCGGAGGTCTTGAGAGACGACTTCGAACTTCCTGACTTTTTCTTGGGTGTCAAACATGCGCATTCAATTCGGCCAGTGCACTTTTGACGCAGTCCGCCGCCAGGTCCGGCGCGGCGGCGTCGTGGTGCACCTCTCGCCCAAGGGATTCGAGCTGCTTCGCCTGCTGGTCGCGAACCGACCGCGCGCGATGGCGAAGGAGGAGCTCTTCGAGCGGCTGTGGCCCGAGGTCGTCGTTTCGGAAGCCAGCCTCGCGGGCCTGGTCGCGGAGATCCGACGATCGATCGGCGAAGACGCGCGCGAGCCGCGCTTCCTGCGCACCGTTCACGGATTCGGCTACGCATTCTCGGACGGAGCGACCGCGGCGGCGGACGAAGACGCTGTTTTTCGACTCATCTGGGGAGCGCGCGAGCTGCCGCTGGCCGACGGAGAGAACGTTCTGGGACGCGACCCCGAGGCCGCCGTGCGGATCGACGACGCGACGGTGTCCCGCCACCACGCGCGCATCGTGATCGAGGGCGGCTGCGCCGCGCTCGAAGACCTGGGCAGCAAGAACGGCACGTGGCTGCGGGGTCAGCGGATCGGCGGCTCGGCGCCTCTCTGCGACGGCGACGCGATCCAGGTCGGACCCGCGGCGATGGTGTTCCGCTGTTACCCTTCGACCGGATCCACTCAGACGCACGTCGAGTAGCAGATCGTGCGCGCCGTCCCGTGAAAGCGCGCGTCGATCCTTCGGATCGCAGGGCTCGGCATCACCGTCGAAACCCTCTTCCGGGAGGACCGTATCCTCTTGACAGCTCTCGGTCTGGAGCTATGAACATCTCGACAGGCACGCGGCTGGGGCAGTACGAAATCCTCGCTCTTCTCGGAGCCGGGGGGATGGGAGAGGTGTACCGGGCGCGGGACACTCGTCTCCATCGCGACGTGGCCGTGAAGACGCTCTCGGGGGAGGCCGCTCCGGACGCCGCGCGCTTCTCGCGCTTCGAGACGGAGGCGAGGTCGGCCTGCGCGCTGAACCACCCGTCGATCGTCACGATCCACGAGATCGGGCAAGCGGCGGCGATGCCGTTCATCGTTATGGAGCTCGTCGAGGGCAAGCCGCTGCGCGAGCTGCTCTATGCCGGAGCGCTTCCCGTGCGCCGGGCCCTTCAGGTTGCGGCGCAGATCGCCGACGCGCTCGCGCAGGCGCACGAGGCGGGGATCGTGCATCGGGATCTCAAGCCCGAGAACGTCATGGTGACCAAGGACGGCCTGGCCAAGATCCTGGACTTCGGGCTGGCCAAGATCGACGCGCACGCGCATGGCGACCGCGGCCGAAGGCGGGACCAGACCGTCACGGAGGAGATCCCCGAGAGCGCGGTGGTGGGGACCGCGGGGTACATGTCGCCCGAGCAGGCGAGCGGGCAGCCGGTGGACTTCCGGTCCGACCAGTTCTCGCTGGGCCTGCTGGTCTACGAGATGCTGACGGGCCGCCGGGCCTTTCATCTTCCGACGCGCGCCGAAACGCTCGCCGCGATCATCCGGCAGGACCCGGAGCCCTTCGGCGCGCTGGCCCCGCGGGCTCCGGTTCCCTTGCGCTGGATCGTGGAGCGGTGCCTGGCCAAATTGCCGGAGGACCGGTATGCCTCGACGCGCGATCTCGCCCGAGATCTGCAGAGCGTCCGCGATCACTTCTCCCAGATCGAGAGCGGCGGCGAGGCGGTGATGTTCACGCCGCGCCCCCGACCCGGACGCCCGCGGCGTTTCTTGTCCGCGGGCGTTGCTTCGGCGGTGGCGGTCCTGGTGGCCTGCGCCTACTTCTTCGGGGCGAGCACGCGATCCGGCGGTCTGCCGTCCTTTCAGCGCTTGACCTTTCGCTCCGGGACGATCTGGTCGGCGCGATTTGCCCCCGACGGAAAGAGCGTCGTCTATGGCGCGGCCTGGAACGGCGGTCCGATCCGGGTCTACGCCACGCGGCCGGAGACGCCCGAGTCCGTCGCTCTGGCGTTGCCGCCTGCCGGCGTTCTGGCGATATCCCACGCCGGGGAAATGGCGGTGTCGATCTCCGAGCACCCGATCGGGCCCTTCGCGGCGACCGGCACGCTCGCGCGCGCGGCCTCGGCCG
>JBDTXY010000396.1:0-3240 GCA_040005945.1 Acidobacteriota bacterium | reverse complement strand
GATGGACGGCGGCCAGCATCCAGTTGATGACGCTGTAGAGGGAATCCAGCAGCCACTTCCACCCGATCGCGCCGAGCGAGATCGGAGCGACCCAGGGCAGGAGCACGAGCAGGCGGACGAACCCCCGGCCGCGGAATGCTTCCTTGAGCGCGAGCGCCAGGATCGTTGCGCCCGAGATGACCAGCGCCTGCGAGAAGAGCGTGAACAGAAACGAGTTGCGCAGCGCGATGCGAAACGCCGGCGTCTCCAGGGCGCCGGCGAAGTTGCGGAGCCCCACGACGTGGAGGGCATCGCTGCCCACGCGGGCGTCGGTGACGGAATAGGACAACGCCAGCAGGAAAGGGAAACCGACGAGCGCCGCCATGTACACGACGGCGGGGGCGATCAGGGCCGGCCCCAGCCAATTCCGGCGATCCCGCCCTTTCACAGGCCGCTCGGCCGCTCCCGGCGCCGCCCCGTTTCCGCGTCGAAGAATCGCAGTCGCTCCGGCGCGACAGCCACGTCCGCGACTTCGCCGACCTTGGGCCCCGCCTCCCACGCCGGAAAGCGCCAGACGACCTCGCGGCCGGCCCAGCCCCCTTCGAGCTGCCCGAAGGCCAGGCGCTCCGAGCCGAGGTACTCGGTCAGGATGCACCGGAATCGAAACTGCGCCGCTCCCGCTGCCGGAGGACCGGTGGCCGCGCGCAGGTGCTCCGGACGAAATCCGAGCAGCGTCCCTTCCCGTTCCAGCAGATTCATCGGCGGAGAGCCCAGGAACGTCGCCACGAACGTGTCCGCGGGATCGTCGTAGACCTGCGCCGGCGTGCCGATCTGCCGGACCTTCCCCCGATCCATGATGACCACGCGGTCGCCCAGCGCCATCGCCTCGACCTGGTCGTGCGTCACGTACACCGCCGTCGTCCCGATCTCCTTCTGGAACTTCTGGAGCTCCTCGCGCGCCGAGGCGCGGAGCTTGGCGTCCAGATTGGACAGCGGCTCATCCAGGAGGAACACCTGCGGCTCGCGCACGAGGGCGCGCGCCAAAGCCACTCTCTGGCGCTCGCCGCCGGAGAGCTCCCGGGGCTTGCGATGCAGCAGCGGCAGAATGCCGAACTTGTCGGCCGCCCACCGGACCTTCGCCGCGTGCTCGCCCCTGGGGAGGCCCTGGGCCTTGAGCGGAAAGGCGATGTTGTTGTGGACGGTTAAGTGGGGATAGAGCGCGTAGCTCTGGAACACCATCGCGATGCCGCGCTCGCGTGGAGAGAGGTCGTTGACCACGCGCCCGCCGATCAGGACTTCGCCGGACGTCGGATCCTCCAGGCCGGCGATCATCCGCAGAACCGTCGTCTTGCCTGAGCCCGAAGGCCCCAGCAGAACCAGAAACTCGCCGTCGCGGCTCTCGATGTCGACACCGTCGACGGCGTTGTCTCCCCCGCCGAACTTTTTCGTCAGGGCGCGCGTCGCGACGATCGCCATGAAGGGATTGTGCGTGATGAGTCATGAAATGTGAATTGCAATCCCAATTCACAATTCACAACTTCCGCTTCAGTCCCCCTTCGCGGGCGTGTAGAACGACGCTCCCCGGACGTTCTCGTCGATGCCCAGCATCCGGTGGATCGCCGGGAACGCCCGCTGTTCGCAGTCCGTCCGCTCGCACAGCCGGCAGGTGATCCCGATCGGCACGGCCGCGTTGGGATTCTTCAGGTCCAGGTTGTCCCCATAGACCAAGTGCCGCGCGTGGCTGACCTCGCAGCCCAGCGAGATCGCCAGCAGCGGATGCGCCGCGCCGAAGCCTCCCAGCGACTGGCGCACCGTCCGGGCGACGCAGAGGTACGTCGTGCCGTCCGGCATGCGCGAGACCTGCGTGCGCACGATGCCGGGCGTCATGAAGGCGCTGTGCACGTTCCAGCGCGGGCACAGGCCCGAGAAGCGCGCGAACCGGATCCCGGAGGCCGAGTAGTGCTTGGAGATGTTGCCGGCGATGTCCAAGCGGATGAAGTGAAACGGCACGCCTTCCTGGCCCGCGCGCCGCAGCGTCGTCAGCCGGTGGCAGACTTGCTCGAAGCTCACGCCGAATCGGCGCTCCAAGAGCTCCACGTCGTAGCGCAATGAGCGGGCGGATTCCAGGAACGGGCCATAGGGCATCAGCACGGCGCCCGCGAAGTAGTTGGCCAGCGCGACGCGGCACAGCGCCACCGAGTCGGGAGTCGTCAGGTGCGACCTCCCGATGATCCGGTCCAGCTCCGCGGTCAAGCGGAGCAGGCCAATCTGGTGCGCGATCTGGAAGTTGCGCGCGTGCGGCGAGAGCCTCTCGGAGATCTGGAGCCGCCGGCGCGCCGGGTCGTACGCCCGCATGGCTCCCTTCTCGCCGGGGTGCGGCGTGATGACGACCCCGATGCCGTCCTTCTCGAGGTACCGCACGAGACCGGGGTAGACGTCCGGACGGTCCAGGCCCGCCTCCTCCGAGAGCCGTTCGGCCGCCGTCTCGAGCTCCGGAAAGTGGTTCTGGTTCTGCTGGAGGATGTCCGAGACCTCCTCGGAAGGAAGCCGCGCCAGGTCGATCCCCAGCAGGTCTCCGCCTTCGGAGACGCGGGACGCGACGGCCTGGATCGACTCCAGCGAGTCGCGATAGGCGTGGTAGAGCTTCACGATCGCGCGCGACACCGTCTCGTTGGACGCGGTCTCCCGCAGGTCCGCCGTCGTCACGTCGTGCGCCTCGAAGATCGAGTCGCCGAAGACTTCGTTAAGATCCGAGACGAGGCGGGCCTGGTCGTCGGAGCCGAAGCTCTTGAGTTCGCCCGGGTACAGCTGGGCGAGCTTCAGGAGCAGCGGCGCCGTCAGCGACCGCTGGTCGTGCTCGATCAGGTTGAGGTAGGAGGCGGAGATCCCGAGCTTCTCGGCCAGGTCGACCTGCTGTAACCCCTGACGCCTCCGGAGCATCCGAATCTTGGGGCCGAAGTTGGCGCTCTGTCGCATGTGAATACACTACTTTACAAGCGAGTAGCGAACAAGGTTTACAACCTAACTTACTGCAGTGTAACTATTTGTTGACGATGACCATCTGAATCTGTTTATCTGTAAAGCCTCATGAGTACAACATTCACTACCGTCGAAACCGGCCCGAGATCCGCGCTCGAGGAGAGCGGGATTCAGATCCTCGCCCCCGAGATCCCGGGCGGCGAAACGATCCTGACGCCCGCGGCGCTCTCCTTCGTCGCGATGCTCAATCGCCGGTTCGGCGCGCGGCGCGCGCGCCTCCTC
>JBDTXY010000395.1:0-3267 GCA_040005945.1 Acidobacteriota bacterium | reverse complement strand
CCGCGGGCGTGTCCTCGCCCTCCTCCTCCAGCGGCGGCGGCGGCGGGGGGGGCGGCGGCGGGAGCTCGGGCGGCGGCGGGGGCGGCGGCTGGTGAAACGGGCGGTAGCGAGCGTCACCTCGGGATGACGGGGTTGACTAGAATCTCGTCCGTGGAACGCGTCACGATCGTCGGGGCAGGCCTCGCGGGCTCGGAGTGCGCGTGGCAGCTGGCGCAACGGGGGCACGCGGTCCGGCTCTACGAGATGCGGCCGGGTGTCGGCACCTCCGCCCATCAGACCGACCGATGCGCGGAGCTGGTGTGCTCGAACTCCTTCCGCTCCGACAACCCGCGCAACGCGGTGGGCCTGTTGAAGCGCGAGATGGAAATGCTGGATTCCCTCATCATCCGCTGCGCGCGGGCCGCCGCGGTTCCTGCGGGCGACGCCCTGGCCATGGACCGGCGCGTCTTCGCGGATCTGGTGACCGAGGCGATTGCGGCCAAGCCCGAGATCACGATCGTGCGCGAGGAAGTGTGCGAGATTCCCTCGGAGGGTTTGGTCGTGCTGGCCACGGGACCGCTGACCTCGCCGGCGCTGGATCGGGCGATCGGCGCGCTGCTGGGCACCGAGGACTTGTACTTCTACGATTCCATGGCGCCGATCGTGGAGTCCTCTTCGCTGGACCTCTCCAGGATGTACGCGCTCTCGCGCTACGGCAAGGGCCAGGGCGAGGACTACTGGAACTGCCCGCTGACGCGCGAAGAGTACGAGCGTTTCATCGATGCGCTGCTGTCCGGCGAGACGGTTCCGATCAAGGACTTCGAGAAGGGGATCTATTTCGAGGGTTGCCTGCCGATCGAGGTCATGGCCGAGCGCGGGCGCGAGACGCTGCGCCACGGCCCGATGAAGCCGATGGGCCTTCCCGACCCGCGGACCGGGCGGCTGCCGTGGGCGGTCGTGCAGCTGCGCCAGGACGACCTCGCCAAGGAGCACTACAACCTGGTGGGATTCCAGACCAAGCTGAAGATTCCCGAGCAGCAGAGGGTCTTCCGGATGATTCCGGGTCTGGAGGACGCGCGTTTCGTGCGCTACGGAATGCTCCACCGCAACACCTACATCCATGCGCCCGCGCACCTGGATCGGTTCTGGCGGATGCGGCGGCAGCCGCGAATCTTCTTCGCGGGCCAGATTACGGGGGTCGAGGGCTACGTCGAGAGCGCGGCCACGGGCCTTTCCGTGGGGCTGACGATCGCGCAGGAGCTGGAGGGGCTGGAGGCGGTGCCGGTGCCGTACTCCACGGCGATCGGGTCGCTCGCCCGCCACTGCTCGGAGCGCCCGCCCAAGGAAAAGTTCGAGCCGATGAACGTGACGTTCGGGCTGATCGAGGACACCTCGCACTCTCCCGTGCGCGACAAGCAGCTCCGGCGTCAGAAAATGGTGGACCGGGCGCTGTCCGCGATCGCGGAATGGAAGGCCCAGATTCAGGCGCAGCCCGCAGCCGTATCGTGACGGAAAGCGCATGCTGACCTGGGCCGACATCGAGAAGGCGCGCAAGCGCCTGGAGGGCGTGGCGCACCGCACACCGGTCCTGCGCTCGCGGCAGTTCGACGCGGAGGCCGGCGCGACGGTCTTCTTCAAGGCCGAGAACCTGCAGCGCGGCGGCGCCTTCAAGTTCCGCGGCGCGTACAACAAGATCAAGGCCGAGACCGAGAAGCAGAAGGTCGAGGCGGTCGTGGCCTTCTCCTCGGGCAACCACGCGCAGGCGGTGGCGCTGGTCTCGCGGCTGCTCGGAATCCGCGCCACGATCGTCATGCCCAAGGACGCGCCGCAGGCCAAGATCGACGCGACCCGCGGATACGGGGCGCAAGTGGTGCTCTACGACCGGGAGAGCCAGAGCCGCGACGACCTGGCCGAGCAGATCTGCCGCGAGCAAGGCGCCGTCCTGATTCCGCCGTTCGACGACGAGCTCGTGATGGCCGGCGCGGCCACGGGCGCCGTGGAGCTGCTGGAAGAGGTCCGGGACTTGGACACCCTGGTCGTGTCCGTCAGCGGAGGCGGCTTGATCGGAGGTTGGGCGACCGCGGCCCGGCAGATGAAGCCCTCGATCCGCATCTACGGCGTCGAGCCCGAAACCGCCAACGATACGAAACAGTCGCTGGTTGCGGGCCACCGCGTCGAAGTCGCGCAAAACCCCACGATCGCGGACGGCCTGCGCGTGACGATGCCCGGAAAGCTGACCTTTCCGATCGTGCAGGAGATCGTCGAAGACATCCTGTTAGTCTCTGACGCCGAAATGATCGAGACGCTGACCTGGATGCTCGAACGCATGAAAGTCTTGATCGAGCCATCCGGCGTGATCGGAGCCGCGGCGGTGCGCCACAAGAAGGCGGATTTCTCGGGACGGCGCGTGGGAGTCGTCCTCTCGGGCGGCAACGTCGACCTGGCCAAGCTTTCCGAATACCTGGTCGCCGGGCGCGCCGGAAATCCTTCGAGCTTCCTTAACGTTTGATCTTCCGATGGCTTCTCCTGTAGGAAGGACTCCGTGAATCGGATTGTCGGCATCGGATTTCTCTGCGCGCTGTCTCTGACGGCTCATGCGGCCTGCCGCGGCCCGGAGAAATCCGCGTCCCGTCCCGTTCCCACGCGGCCCCCGGTCCCCCGTCCCGCGCCGGTGTCCGCCAACGCGAAACGGTATCCCCTCCGCGGGGTCGTGACGGCCGTCGACACCGGGAAATCCGAGATCACGGTGGCGCACGAGGGCGTCCCCGAGACGATGCCGGCATCGACGACGGCGTTCACGGTTCGGGACGATCCCCGGGTCGTGGCGATCCTTCGCCCCGGCGATCGCATCGAAGCCGAGCTGGTCGTCGACGGCGACGTGCGTTTTCTGGATCAGATCTTAACCAAGGGATTCGTGCCCAGCCCCCCGCCGGGAGCCGGCGGCTCGGTGCGGCCGGAGCCCAACAAGGGGGTCGCCGTCGGCGATCCCGTGCCCGACTTCGCCCTGATCGATCAGACGGGAAAGACTGTTCGGCTCTCGCAGTTTCGGGGCGAGCCCGTGGCCGTCACGTTCGTCTACACGCGCTGCCCGGTCGCGACCGCTTGTCCGATGACGATGACCAAGTTCGCGAAGTTGAACGCGGCGCTCTCCGGGAAGAAGCTCGGGACACTGCTCTCCGTCACGGTGGATCCGGAGAACGACACGGTCTTGGTCCTGCGAGACTTCGCGTCCAAGATCGGCGCCGATCCCGCGCGCTGGAAATTTCTCACGGGCGATCCCCGGGCGGT
>JBDTXY010000394.1:0-3271 GCA_040005945.1 Acidobacteriota bacterium | reverse complement strand
AGGGACAGCTCCAGGAACGCGGTGTTCTTGATGAGGTCCTTGACGCGCTTGGGATCGTCGATCCCGGGCAGCTGCACGAGGATGCGGTCGGAGCCTTCGCGGGCGATCAGGGGCTCGGAGACTCCGAACTCGTCGATGCGGTTGCGGATCGTCTCGACGGCCTGGGCGACCGCGTTGTCTTCGATTTGCCGCCGGGCCGGATCCTTCATCGCGAAGGTCCACTTGCCGCCGGCCGTGCTGTAAGTCCACTCCGGAAGGAAGCGCTTGACGGCATCTTCCACCTTCGTCTGGTCGGTCTTGTCCGTGATGCCCACGATGAAGGACGTGTTGGTGGGAAACTCGACGGGGCCGGTGCCCGCGTCCTTGGTTTCTTTCTTCAGCGTCTCGACCGCGTCGTCCCGTTCCGCCTTCACGGCGTCGGAGGTCGTGACCTGCAGCACGAGGTGGATGCCTCCCCGCAAATCGAGCCCGAGCTTGATGGCCTTCTTGAGGGCGTCTGTGGGCGTCGGCCCGCCGGGCCCGCTCCATTCCTTGCGCGCGTGGGCGTAGCCCGTCAACACGAAGCCGGCAATCGCCCCGGCCACGACGAGGACGATCAAGAGGACGCGCCAACGCAGTTTCTTGCCCAAGAACCCCTCCCCAAAAAAGAACGCCGGAGTCTACAGGATCGCGCTACCGGATGTCAGCTATCGGCTCTCAGGCGAAAGACGATCTCCACCTCGTCCCCGGCTGACAGCTGTAGCTGACAGCCGACAGCTAAGCACCGGGCGCGGTTGAAGTTGTCTCCGGCTCGCCCGCGGGACCCGCAACGGCGCTGCGGAGCACCTTGATCTTCGTGTTGTCCGAGATCTGGAGGATCACGAAGCCCCGCTCCTCATCCAGCGCGGTAATCCGGCCGAAGATCCCACCTCCCGTGATCACCTCGTCTCCCTTCTTGAGCTTGGAGAGCATCTCCTGCGTCTTCTTCTGTTTCTTGCGCATCGGCGCGATCAGGAGGAAATAGAAGATGACGAAGATGAAGATCATCGGGAGGAAGCTTCCCAAGGCCCCGAAGGGAGACCCGGTTCCACCCGGCGCGGGCGCGGTCTGCAGCAGTTCGATCATAGGCGGCGGATCATATCGGATGGGCGAGAGGTCGGAAGACGGAAGGACGGAAACCGGCTGATCCTCCCGCCGCCACTCCCGCCTACCCTCCTGATGGTTTCGAGAACGGCAGGGGCTCCGTGCGCGCCGGCATCGCGCTCCGGGCGGCGTTTACCCGGTCCCAGAACTTCAGGAAGTTTCCCCCCAGGACGCCGTGGACTTCTTCCTCCGAGTGCCCCCGGCGCAGGAGCTCTTGGGTGATTTTGGGGAGCTTCGAGACGTCTTCGAGCCCATCCGGAGGGTCCTCGATGCCGTCGAAGTCCGAACCCAGGCCCACGGCGGACGGGCCGCCGATCTTCATGACGCGCTCGATGTGATCGACCGCGAGGGTCCAGTTCGCCCGGGGATACGTGATCGTCCCGAGGAGCTTGGCAATCTCGGCGCCGCTCTTCTTGAAATCCTCCGCGAGCCGCGCCCGGACCTCGGCGATCTGAGGCGCCAGCGCCTTCTTGGCGGCCACGTAGGCGTCGACGGACTTCTGGGAGAGGAACATCGACGAGAAGTTCACCATGACGATGCCGCCTTTGGCCGCGATGGCCCGGATCTGGTCGTCGGTCAAGTTGCGCGGGATGTCCGAGAGCGCGCGGCAGGAGGAGTGCGACGCGAACACCGGCGCCTTGGAGACCTCCAGCACGTCGCGGATCGTGTCCTCCGAGACGTGGGACACGTCGACCAGCATCCCGAGGCGGTTCATCTCGAGGACGACCTGGCGGCCGAAGTCCGTCAGCCCGCCATGGACCTTGTATTTCTTGGGGTCGAAGTCGACGCTCCAGAAGGACCCCGAGGAGTCGGCCCAATCGTTGGTGTTGGTGTGGGTCAGCGTCATGTAGCGCACGCCCAGACGGAAGAAGGAGGAGAGCGCGGCCAGCGAGTTCTCGATCGCGTGCCCGCCCTCGATGCCGATCAGCACGCCGATCTTGCCGTCGGCCTTGGCGCGGCGGATCCCATCGGCCGAGTCCGCGAAGACCAGATCGCCCGGATGCGCCTCCACCAGCCGGTGGATGAGGTCGATCAACTCCAGCGCTTTCGTGGCCGCGCCGCCGGATTTCGCGTAGTCGGCTTCCACGTAGGCCGCCAGGAAGGGACCGGTCATTCCGCCTTCGCGCCAGCGCGGGATGTCCGTGTGGCCGCTGGTGGAGCGGACCCCCATATCGGCCCACTCCTTCTCGAGCCTCTCGGGCACGTCTTCGTGCGTGTCGACGATGATCGCGGAGCGATGGACGCGCTGCGCGCGGGTCTCGAGGTCTTCCGCGGAGGCGGCCGGCGAAAGGAAAAGCAGCGAGAGGGCCAGACGAAACATCAATCGCGTCTTCATGCGCGGAGGCTATAACAGCCCGATCTTCGCCTCCGGCGGCGCGGCCACGGAGGACAGCGTGCCCGCCGCGATCGCGTCGCGAATGGTCCGCATCCACGCCAGGTAGAAAAAGACGTTGTGCATGGAGATGAGCATGGGGGCCGAGAAGTCCTTGACCACGAAGAGGTGCCGCAGGTACGCGCGGCTGTGGCGCCGGCAGACCGGGCAGCCGCAGTCCGGGTCCAGCGGCGCGAGGTCCTCCTTGAAGCGCTCGTGCTTGATGACGACCTCGCCCCGCGACGTGTACGCATGGCCCATGCGGCCGTTGCGCGTGGGCAGTACGCAATCGAAGAGGTCGACTCCCGCGCGCACGGAGGCCAGGATGTCGGCCGGCGTTCCCACGCCCATCAGGTATCGGGGAAGCTCCTCCGGCAGCAGCGCCGCGCTCCGTGCCGTGACTTCGCGGATCGCCTCCTTGGACTCCCCCACCGCGACGCCGCCGATCGCGTAGCCCGCAAATTCGAGCGCGCGCAGGCGCTCGGCGCTCTGTTCCCGCAGGTCCCGATGGGCGCCGCCCTGCAGGATGCCGAACAGCAGGCCCTCGCCGCGCCAGGCGCGGCGGCTGCGCTCCGCCCAGGCGAGCGTTAAGCGGCAGGCCTCTTCGACTTCCGCCCGAGGCGCGGGAAACGGCGGACACACGTCCAGCGCCATGGCGATGTCGACTCCGAAGTCGGCCTGAAGCTCCATCGCGGTCTCGGGCGTCAAGACGTGCCGCGTTCCATCCTCCGGAGCGCGAAACTCGACGCCCTCCTCCGTGATGCGGCGCCGCGCCGC
>JBDTXY010000393.1:0-3281 GCA_040005945.1 Acidobacteriota bacterium | reverse complement strand
CACCGCTCTCGTCGTGGTGGCCTGGGTGACGTTCCTTGCGGGGGTCGGATGCCTGTCGGGCTTGGTCATCCGGTTCCGCCGCGGCGACACCGAGCTCCGCCAGCAAGTGAAGTGGCTTGGGTTCGCAGTGGCAGGCGCCGTGGCGTGCTTCCTCCTGGGCACCGCCTCCCTCGTCGTCTGCGGGTGCGACGAGTCGGCGTTCTCAAGCGTGGCGTTCGTCGGGTTCTACCTGTCCATCATCGTGGCGGTTCCGGCGTCGATCGCGGTCGCCGTCCTGAAATACCGCCTGTACGAGATCGACGTGATCATCGGCAAGGCCGTCCTCTACGCGCTGCTCGCGGCTTTCCTCACCGGCGTTTACCTCGCGATCGTGATCGGCGTGGGTGCGGTTCTCGGTAGCCGTGGCAACTCCTTCCTCACCATCGTGGCCGCCGTCGTGATCGCCGTCGCGTTCCAGCCGGTCCGCGAGCGGGCCCGTCGGTTGGCGAACCGGATCGTGTATGGGAAGCGGGCGACCCCATACGAGGTCCTATCGGAGTTCTCCGACCGGGTGGCCAGCACCTACGCATCGGAGGAAGTCCTGCCCCGCATGGCGCAGATCCTGGCCACGGGAACCGGCGCGGTCGCGGCGCATGTGTGGTTGCGGTTCGCCAACGAGTTCCGCGAGGAGGCGTCGTGGCCAGAAGGCGGAACCGTGGCCCCGGTCGGAGTGGCGGACGATCACCCCGCAGACTTCCCCCCCGGCGAGCACGGCGTCGAGGTGCGGCACCAGGGCGAGCTGCTCGGCGCCCTCTCCGTGGCGATGCCCCCGAGCGACCCGATGAACCCGTCCAAGGCGAAGCTGGTGCACGATCTCGCGGCCCAGGCGGGACTGGTGCTCCGGAACGTCCGGCTCCTGGAGGACCTGCGCGAATCGCGCCGCCGGATCGTCACGGCCCAGGACGAGCGCGCCAAGGCGTTGGAGCGGAACCTTCACGACGGGGCCCAGCAGCAGCTTGTGGCGCTCGCGGTCAAGCAGCGCCTGGCCGCGACCGTCGTGCGTCGTGACCCCGACCGGGCCGCGGAGATGCTGGAGGAACTGCAGACGGAGACCGCCGCGGCGCTCGAGAACCTCCGTGATCTTGCCCGCGGGATCTACCCGCCGCTCCTGGCAGACAAGGGGCTCGCCGCGGCGCTCGAGTCGCAGGCGCGCAAGGCCGCCGTCCCGACCACGGTGAGGTCCGACGGCATCGGCCGCTACCCGCAGGAGGTGGAGTCCGCCGTCTACTTTTGCACGCTGGAGGCGCTCAACAACATCGCCAAGTATGCGGAGGCGTCGCGCGCCGAGATCTCTCTCGCCCACCTCGGTGGCCGGTTGACGTTCACCGTCAACGATGACGGCGTGGGTTTCGACGCCGACACGAAGGCCTACGGCACGGGCTTGCAGGGCATGCGAGACCGGCTCGATGCGATCGGGGGCAAGCTCGCCGTGGAGAGCGCGCCCGGTCACGGCACCACGATCACCGGTACGGTCCCCGTAATGAGCGCGTGAGGCCGATGACCCCACTCGTTCGGCGGCGCCCGCCGACGTGAAGGCTGCGCTGCTCGCCGCAGCAGAGCCCGGACCGATCACGGGCGATCCCGACACCTATCCCGAAGGCATCGTGAACATGTCCAGCTTCTGACACTAGGCGATATAAAGAAACCCGTCGATTGGAATACCCTCGGGTCCGCTGCTCACGACCTCGCCTTTCGTCGGCCGAACGCCGACCCGCCGCCCCCACGCTAGTCTGCAGTGCCATGAGCGCGGCCGGCGGCGAAGCGAAGATGGACAAAGCTCTTATCCGAGCTGCCGGCGAGCACGCGGTCGTCTCGGAGCTGAGTCGGCGGGGGGCGCTCGCTGCTCTGGTAGCCGAAGGAGCGCGCGGCGTGGACGTCCTCGCAAGCAGGGGACGTAAGCGGATCACGATTCAGGTCAAGACCCGGCAGACCGAGCGTGGCTCATGGCCCCTTCAGAACTTGTCCGAGGAAGCGGATTACACCGTCCTTGTCGTGCTCGGAGATCCCAACCACTATTGGGTTATCCGGACGGGCGAGCTGATATCCAAGTCTCGGGAGGCGCACGAACTCTGGGTCCGGACGCCCGGCCGAGGCGGACGAGAGCACAACCCGAATAGCCCCAACATGCCCCGAGCCTTTTGCTCCGTTGGCTGCCGCTTAGCTTCGTACCGTGGGGCCTGCCGTGCCGCCTCCGGCCGTGCCGCCTCCTGCGCCGCCTTCTGACGTGGCGCCTCGCGTCCGCCTACGATTACCTGGACGACGCGGTAGGCGACGTCGAGACGCGCACGCAGGGCACCTGGGCGGTCCCTCGAGCTCGACCGCGTTCGCGTCAAGAGCTTGCCGGTGGGCGAGCAGATCGAGGCCCTCGAGGCCGCGTTCCCCGAGCGGCTGGAGCGGCGCATCGCGGCATGGCAGGCGGACGACTCGCGTCGTTCCTGGTCACGTCGGAACCAGCGCATCGCGGCGATGCTCGCGGCGCGGGCCGTAACGGCTACGGCTCCGCGACCTGCGGCGTGTGAGCGGTGCGGCGAGCGGCTGTCGTGGCGGGCGCGATGGGATGCCCGCTGGTGCTCGAACGCGTGTCGGCAGGCCGGCTACCGGCAGACTCGGGCAGCGGCGTAACGATACCTCTCCGGTGACAGGGCGCCAACGAGCTCATGTCCCAAGGCCACGCCGTTGTAGCGCGTTACGAGCATCACCACGACTTCGGAAGGGGAAGAACGTCATTGGATGTCGTTTCCATGGGGTCAGAGGTTGCCCGCCTTTCACCGTCCGGACGAAGACAGCAAAGCCCTCGTCGACGGTTGCGGCAGATGTACGCCGGTGACCCGACTGGACACGTGCCGGCCCCGAAGAGCACGCTTCAACCGTGGATTGGAAAGGTCGGCTGTCGTCTCCGCGAGTTCGCGGAATCTGGGCGAAGATCAAGGGGATTGCGATCGCCATCGCGGCTGGTCAGAAGTGTCCACGGTGCGGCGGGCCGCTCGACGACTGGGATGACATCTGCCAGAGTTGCGAGAACGAGTGGCGAACGCGGTTCCCTGGCGAGCGGATCCCAACCCAGACACAACTGCTCCGGCAATGGCGTGACGGTCGTTGGTAGACCTGGTCTCCTGGCTCCGACCGATCTTGCGCACCCGTCATGTGCACCATTGGAACGCTTGGGGCCACGGAGCTCCGGCTCTCCGGTGCCGGAGGCCGCCTCTCGAGGTCGGGTGGTGTCTCAGTTTGACCGTGAGCGC
>JBDTXY010000392.1:0-3302 GCA_040005945.1 Acidobacteriota bacterium | reverse complement strand
GTCATGGGCCGCGGTGTCGTGATCTTTTCCATTTCGAGGGCGATCGCGTTCGCCTCGAAAATCCCCACCCAGATCGGCAGGAAGACGCCGTCTCCCGCGTCTCTCAGGATGACGACGGGCATGTTCGAGACGGGATCCATCAGGAGCCCCTTGATCTCCATCTTCACCATTCGGCCGCCGCCTGGCAGAGCGCTTTACCGGTCGGCGCTTCGCGCGATTGCGCCTCCCCGACGACGACGCCGAGGAGCGAATTCGGTAGCCCTCGCGCGATGCGGGCTTGGACGTAGCTCCCTGCCCGGACCTCCCCCGGCAGGTGAACGATCCGGTTGCAGGCGGTCCGTCCCCGGCTATTCCCCTGCCGGTCGGACCCCTCGACGAGCACCCGGAATTCCCGTCCGACCAGACCTCCGTTGATTTCCCGCTGGACCGTCTCCTGGAGAGCGAGGAGCCGGCCGAGCCTCTCGCTCGCGATTCCTTCAGGGACCTCGCGTTCTCCCCCCCAGCGCGCCGCCGCGGTGCCCGGGCGCGGCGAGTAGCGAAACGCGAAGACGTTTGCGAAGCGCACATCGGCGACGAGCCGCAGCGTGTCCTCGAAGTCGGCATCCGTCTCGCCCGGAAATCCGACGATGAAATCCGACGAGACCGCGACCGCCGGGACGGCCGCGCGCACCCGGTCGAGCGTCGCCCGATAAGCGGCCGAGTCGTACCGGCGCTTCATCCGGTAGAGGACACGGTCCGAACCCGACTGAGCCGGAAGGTGAAGGTAGGGCGCGATCACGCCCCCGCCGGCGAGCGCGCCGATGAGCTCGTCATCCACGAGCCGCGGGTGCGAGGTCAGGAACCGGAGCCGTTCGAGCCCCGGGGTCTCCGCCGCCCGCACCAGGAGCCCGCCCAGCCCGAGGCCGGACTCAGGGTCCCGATAGGCGTTCACGGTCTGGCCGAGAAGGGTCACTTCCGTATATCCGCGAGAAACGAGGAGCCGCAGCTCCGCGAGGACCTCGGAGGCGCGCCGGCTACGCTCTCGCCCGCGAGTGAAAGGGACGATGCAGAACGTGCAGTACTGATCGCACCCTTCGATGACGGTCAGGTGAGCCTGGAACGAGGAGCCTCGCGCGATCAGCTGGAACTGGTAGACCGGCGACTCGACCGGCAGCTCGATTCGCGCAAAACGGCGCCTCTCCGAACGAACCGCCGCGACCGCCTCGGCGACCTTCTCCACCTGGCCGGTTCCGAGGACGAAATCCACGTACGGCGCCCGCTCGAGAATCTCGTCGGCTGCGACCTGCGCGACGCACCCGGTCACCCCGATCACGAGGTCGGGATCCTCCTGCTTGCGCTTTCCCAGCACGCCGAGCGCGCTGTAGACCTTCGATTCGGCCTTTTCCCGGACCGAGCACGTGTTCAGGATCACGACGTCCGCGGGCTCGCCGTCGCCGGCCGGAAGGAGACCGTGCGAAGCGAGCTGCCCCGCCATCCGCTCCCCGTCCAGGACGTTCATCTGGCAGCCCCACGTCTCAATCCGGAAAGTTTGTGCGTAAATCATTGACTGAACGTAACTTATAGAATATCGCCTCGCGTACTCACTCCCGGATCCATCCCGGCAGCGCCCCCGCCTTGCGCGCCTTTTCGGGGAGTTCGGCCACGTCGTTCTCCGCCTGGGCGAGGTCGCGGCGCGTCGCGTCCAGCTCTTCCTTCTTGTGGTCCCACGCCGGCTTGATGACGTTGTCGCGGTACTGACCGTCGTCCCAGGCGTAGAAATCGCTTTCGAGCTTCTTGACCTCGCCTTCGAGCCGGGTGAGGCGTTCCCGGTCGTCTTCGACGCGCTTGCGGGCCCGGCGGGCGGTCTCACGCCATTCCGCTTCGCTCGGCGACGGGGGCTCTCCCGGAAGGTCGGACGAAACGGTGGCGACGGGTGCAGGACCAGCCAGAGGTGTCCCCCTGGCCGCGGCCGCCGACCGGGGACTTGTCGTCGGCCGGGTCGCCGGTTGAGCGACCGTCAACTTCCCGCGATTGGGATCCGTGACGAGAGACTCGTTGGTGATCGACACGGCGGGGCGCGGCGTCGCCCGGCGCCTCTTCGCGTCGGACGCGGCCCGGACGAGGTCGGCCAGGGTCTGTCCCATCGCGCCCGGTGACGCCGGAGTCACCTCGAGGCTGCCGAATCCCCCCCCCAGGCGGGCTTGCGGGGTCGGAGTCCGCTTCGGAGTGCGCGTGGCCCGCGGGCTCTCACCGGACAGGCGCAGCGCCGCGAGGGCCAGGAGCGCCGTCGCGCCCAGCCGGCGGAAGAAGCCTCGTCTCATGGCGCGGTCGTACCCTTCCGGCCGTACGCGTCTTCGAGCCGCACGACGTCGGAGAGCTCGGGCGAGGAGACCTCGACGATCTCGCAGACCTCGTCCGCCCGCATCCGGTGGCGCACGCCGGGCCGGATCCGATACGACTCTCCCGGCTTCAAGAGTCGCTCCTTCATCTCTCCGCCCTCATCGACGAGAAGGTACACCTCGCCCGAGAGAACGTACAGCGTCTCGTCCTTTCTTTCGTGATACTGCAGAGAAAGCGAGTGGCCCGGCTCCAGGTGCAGGATCTTTCCGGCGTAGCGATCGTTCTCCGCGAAGATCAGTTCGTGGCCCCACGGCTTCGCAACGCGCCTCACCCCAGCCCCCGAAACAGGCGCTCGACCTCCGTGGCGCCGGCGGCGAGCAATGCCTTCTCGGCAAGCGCTCTCGCGCGGACGGAATCGACGCCCGCGAGATGGTCCTTGACGATCGGAATCGACACGGGCGTCACCGAAACCTCGGAGATCCCGAGGCCCACCAGGATGCCGATGCCGAGCGGATCGGCCGCGAGCTCGCCGCAGACCGCGACCGAGCGCCCGTGATCCGCGCCGGCGGAAACGACGAGACGGATGAGCCGGAGGATCGCGGGATGGAACGGTCGATACATCGGGGCGACCTCCGGATTCGCTCGATCGACGGCGAGCGCGTACTGCGCCAGGTCATTCGTACCGATCGAGAAGAAATCCGTCTCGGGAGCGAACCGGTCGGCGAGGATTGCCGCGGACGGCACTTCGACCATCACGCCGAGCGACGGCGGCTTCGAGAGCCCGGCGGCGCTGGCGGCCTCGACCAGGTAGCGCCGAGCCTCACGCAGCTCGGAGAGCGACGTCACCATCGGCAGGAGGATCCGCAGGTCGCCTTTCTGCGACGCGAGGCAGAGCGCGGTCAGCTGCGCGCGAAAGATCTCGGGGTTCGCGAGGCAGAAGCGCAGCCCCCGCCGGCCGAGCGCCGGATTTTCGCCGAGGGCGG
>JBDTXY010000391.1:0-3302 GCA_040005945.1 Acidobacteriota bacterium | reverse complement strand
TCGTCCAACAACCGGATGATGCTGGCCGGCCGCGCCTCATTCGTGTGCAACGCGATCTCCGTGACGCGAACGGCCGAGAAAGAAAATCCCGAGATGGCCCGCAAGATCGGGCTCACGACCGCGCTCCAGGGACCCGTCCGACGGATCGCCGCGGAGCACGTCATGAATTGCTACGTGATCTGGAAGTTCGCGCGGAACATCGACGGGGCCAAGCAGTTTCTGGTCGACCTGGTGGACAACTTCGCGACGGTCTTCCGGCAGAGCGAGTTCTACAACTTCCCGTGTTTTCCGCCCACGGTCCCGGACTTAGCGGCGCTCTTGGCGAACGATCCCAAGGCGGACCCGCCCGGAAAGTACAAGGTGCTGTCCCACACGCTCGAATGGGCGACCAACATCGGCTATCCGGGCTACGCGACCGCGGCCACCGACGAAGTTTTCAACACGTTCGTGATTCCGACGATGTTCGCGCGCGTGGCCCGAGACGAGGTCAGCCCGGAGCAGGCCGCCGAGACGGCTCAGAAGGACATCGAGCGGATTTTCGCGAAACGGAAAAGCGCGTAGCGCTCGCGGGATGGCCCTGGACGTGCGGATGCGCGTCTCTCAAAAGAAACTGCCGGGGGCATCGTCCAGCGGATGCCCGGCCGGCATTGGAAGAAAGAGCGCCGGGGCACGATCCAGCGCGTGCCCGCGGCGCGAGAGACCGTGGTTCAGAACTGCGCCTGCTCGGTCGACCCTTCCAGCGCCGCGGTCGAGGCCTGGCCCGCGCCGATGACTTTGGCCACGTCGTCGAAGTAGCCCGTTCCGACCTCGCGTTGATGGCGCGTCGCCGTGTAGCCGAACGGTTCGCTGGCAAACTCGGCCTGTTGGAGCCGCGAGTACGCGGTCATGCCCTCCTCGCGGTAGGCGCGCGCGAGCTCGAACATGCCGTGGTTCAACGCATGGAAACCGGCCAGTGTCACGAACTGGAACTTGTAGCCCATGGCCCCCAGCTCCTTCTGGAACCGCGAGATCGTCTCGGCGTCCAGCTTCTTGGCCCAGTTGAAGGAGGGCGAGCAGTTGTAAGCCAGCAGCTTGCCGGGGAAGCGCGCGTGGATCGCGTCGGCGAAGCGTTTGGCCTCGAAGAGATTGGGCTCGGACGTCTCGCACCAGATCAGGTCGGCGTACGGAGCGTAGGCGATACCGCGCGCGATCGCGGCGTCCAACCCGCCGTTGAAGCGGAAGAAACCCTCGGGCGTGCGCTCGCCGGTTAAGAACGGGCGGTCCCGCTCGTCCACGTCGCTGGTGATCAGCTGGGCGCTGTTGGCGTCGGTGCGCGCCACGATGAGGGCCGGCACGCCGCTGACGTCGGCGGCCAGCCGCGCGGCGGTCAGCGTCCGGATGAAGGCGGAGGTCGGGATCAGGACCTTGCCGCCCATGTGCCCGCATTTTTTCTCGGAGGCCAGCTGGTCCTCGAAGTGAACGCCGGCGGCGCCCGCCTCGATCATCGCCTTCATCAGCTCGAACGCGTTGAGCGGTCCGCCGAACCCCGCCTCGGCATCCGCGACGATCGGGGCGAACCACTGGACGCCGTTCTTGCCCTCGGAGGCGTGGATCTGGTCCGCGCGCTGGAGCGCCTGGTTGATGCGCTTGACCACGTGCGGCACGGACGTCGAGGGGTAGAGGCTCTGGTCGGGATACATGTGACCGGAGAGGTTCGCGTCCGCCGCGACCTGCCATCCGGAGAGGTAGATCGCCTGGAGCCCCGCCTTGACCTGCTGGATCGCCTGGTTGCCGGTCAGCGCGCCCAGCGCGGCCACGAACTCCTCGGTGTGGATGAGCTCCCACAGGCGCTGCGCCCCGAGCTCGGCGAGCGTGTGGCGGATCTGAACCGTGCCCGCCAGCCGCACGACGTCCTGCGCGGTGTAGAGGCGCTCGATCCCGTTCCAGCGAGGATCTTCCTTCCAGGCGCGGGTCATCGCAGCGGCGTCGTGGGTGGACATGGGAGGCCTCCTTATTCCGTTCTCAAGAGCTCGTCGTACGCCGGGATCGTCAGGAAATCCGCGAGCTCGCTCGCGGTGATCAGCTGGTCGAAGATGGCTGCGGCGCGCGTGTACCGTCCGGCGGCCCAGGCGCTCTCGCCCACCTGCCGCCGGATGCCGGCGAGCTCCTCGTCGCGGATCGCCGCGTAGAGCTCGCGGGAGACGAGCCGTCCGTCGTCCAGGCGCGCGCCGTGGCGCAGCCACTGCCAGAGCTGGACGCGCGAGATCTCCGCGGTCGCCGCGTCCTCCATGAGGTCGTACAGCGGCACGCATCCAGATCCGCGCAGCCACGCCTCCAGATACAGGATCCCGACGTTGACGTTCTGGCGCAGGCCCGCCTCGGTGATCGCGCCCGGCGGCACTTCCAGCAGCTCGGCGGTCGAGATCGCCGCGGCCTCGGCGCGGCGCGCGATCTGGTGGGGGCCCGGCATCCCGGCGTCGAAGATCTCCCGCGCCAGCGAGACCAGCCCCGGGTGCGCTACCCAGGTTCCGTCGTGTCCGGCGGCGACTTCGCGCCGCTTGTCCGCGGCGACCTTTTCCATGGCGCGGGCGTTGGCGTCGGGATCGTTCTTGATGGGGATCTGCGCGGCCATCCCGCCCATCGCGTGGATGCCCCGGCGGTGGCACGTGCGCACCACCAGGTGCGAATAGGCCGCGAGAAACGGTCGCGTCATCGACACGAGCGAGCGATCCGGCAGGACGAAGTCCTCGCGGCTGCGGAATTTCTTGATGAAGCTGAAGATGTAGTCCCAGCGCCCGCAATTGAGGCCGGCGCTGTGCTCCCGGAGCTCCCACAGGATCTCGTCCATCTCGAACGCCGCGAGGATGGTCTCGATCAGGACGGTCGCGCGAATCGTCCCCGGCGGGAGTCGGAGCTCCTCCTGCGCGGCGCGGAAGACGTCGCTCCAGAGCCGCGCTTCCAGATGGCTCTCGATCTTGGGCAGGTAGAAGTACGGCCCCGTCCCGCGGGCGAGCAATCGGGCGGCGTTGTGGAAGAAATAGAGCCCGAAGTCGAAGAGGCTCGCGGAGACCGGCTTGCCGTCGACGAGAAAATGTTTTTCGTCCAGATGCCAGCCCCGGGGCCGGACCATCAGCGTCGCGACGCGCTCGTTCAACCGGTAGCGCTTCCCGGTCTCCGGCGAGACGAGCTCGATCGTGCGCTCGATCGCGTCGGTCAGGTTGCGCTGGCCCTCGATGAGATTCCTCCACGTCGGGGCGCAGGAGTCCTCGAAGTCCGCCATGAACACGTTGGCGCCGGAGTTCAAGGCGTTGATGATCATCTTC
>JBDTXY010000390.1:0-3310 GCA_040005945.1 Acidobacteriota bacterium | reverse complement strand
GGGGAGGCGGGCCTGCCGGCCTGAGCCTCCGCCCCGCGCCGGCGAAAGCCGAAGTGCGCGGGCGCCGGCCGGGGAGCGGGAACCACGTCGGCCGATTCCGCTTGGCGATTCGGTGATCCGCCGCGAATCAGCGTCTGGAGCGCTTGCGCGTCCTCGACGGCCTGGGCGTCGCCGTCGTTGTCGAAGTAGACGAACACGCCCGCACCTTCCGCCGCCCAGGCGCGGCAACGCTGCGCCCATTCGCGCAGCTCCTCGTCCGTGTAGGCGCCTTCGTATAACCGCCGCGCGCCGTGGAGTCGGACATAGGCGAGATCCCGCGAGGTGCGCGCGAGGGAGTGGGGATGCTTCCCGGCGGTGTCGGCGGCGACCAGCGCGATCCCGTGCCGCTCCAGAAGGGCCAGCGCGGCGTCGCAGACCCAGCTCTCGTGCCGGACCTCCAGGGCATGGAAGATCCGGCGATCGCGCCCGTCCGGAGCCGTCAGCGCGGCGCGTCCCGTCGTCCGCGTGTCGTGGCGTCTGGCCCAGCGCTCCGCGGCGCGCACGTCCCGGGGCAGCGCCGAGAGGAAATCGTTCGCCCGTGCCGCGTCGAATGTGAGCTGCGGCGGAAGCTGCCAGAGGATCGGGCCCAGCCGCGTTCCCAGCCGCAGGATGCCGGAGGAGAAGAAGTTGGCCAGCGGATCGCGAAAATTGCGGAGCTTGAGCATGTGCGTGATGTAGCGGCTGCCCTTGACGGCGAAGAGGAAGTCCTCCGGGACCGACGCGCGCCAGGCATCGCAGGCCGCGGGCCGCGTCAGCGAGTAGAAGGTGCCGTTGACCTCGACCGTCGCGAGGCGCCCGGACAGGTACGCCAGCCAGCGGGCGGGCGGCAACGAGCGGGGATAGAACCGGCCGCGCCAGTGCGAGTAGTTCCAGCCGCTCGTGCCCACACGCACGTCCGGCGACCCGCCAGATTCCACGCTCACGGGTCCTGCGAGAGCAAGGGCGGTGCCCACGATGCCCGTTTTCGCGGTGCAGGATAATTCACCTCGATGCCGACCGAACACGGGTTCCCGCGGCGAGCGCGGAGCACGGGGGAGCAAAGCCCCCCATCCAAGCGCACCGGGCCGAGCCGTCGCGCGCTCTTCTGGATCCTGCAAGGGGGCGGCTGGGGTCTCTTCGGCGCAGGAATGTTCGTGGCCGGCGTGACGCAGTGGCCCGTTCCGTACACGGCCGTCGTGAAATCGAGCCTGGCGCTGTTGGGCTTCGCGTTGAGCCTGGTACTGCGCGCCATCTATCGAGGGCTGGAGCGCCTCGGGGTGCCGCTGCCCGGGATCGTCGTCGCCGCGGCCCCATTGTCTTACGGGGCGGCCGGAGTCTGGATGGCCGCCCACCATCTGGTCGTCGCGGCATTCGTCGCGGCACAGCGGGGCGCGCCGCAGCTGGCGTGGCGCGGGTTTCCCGACGTCACCAACACGATCTATTACTTCTTCCTCCTCGGAGCCTGGAGCGCGCTGTATTTCGGCGTGCAGGCCTACCTCGATCTCGTGGCGCAGCGCGAGAGCCTGTTGCGGGCAGAAAGCCTGGCCCACCGCGCGCGGCTGCAGGCGCTGCGGCTTCAGCTCCGCCCGCACTTCCTCTTCAACACCCTCAACGCGATCTCCACGCTCGTCGCCGACGCGCGAACGGCCGAAGCTAACCGGATGCTCTCCCGGCTGAGCGACTTCCTCCGCAGGACGCTGGAAGGCCCCGACGACGACGAGGTGTCTCTGGAAGACGAGGTGGACTTCGCACGGCAATACCTCGAGATCGAAGTGGTTCGGTTCGGGGACCGCCTCCGCGTCGAGATCTCCATCGCGCCGGAAGCTCGCAACGCGATGGTTCCCGCCATGATCCTTCAGCCCCTGATCGAGAATGCCGTCCGGCACGCCGTCTTGGCTCGGGAAGAGCCCGGCACGATATCCGTTCTCGCCGTCCGGGACCGAGAATGGCTCACGCTGGAGGTGCATGACGACGGACCGGGCCTCTCCGAAGCGGCCGCGGACCCGCAAGGCGTGGGCCTGGCGAACACGCGCGCCCGCCTGGCCGAGCTCTACGGGTGCCTGGGAGAGCTGAGCCTGGCGCGCAGCCCTCTCGGGGGGCTGGCGGTCTCGATCCGACTGCCTTACCGAATCGCGGACGCGGGAGCGGCGTGACCGTCCGCGCGATCGTGGTCGACGACGAGCCGCTGGTGCGGCGCGGCATCGTCTCCCGCCTGGCGAAATTCCCCGGAGTCGATGTCGTCGCCCAGTGCGGCAACGGACGCGATGCGCTCAACGCGCTGCGCGCTCACCGGCCGGAGCTGCTTTTTCTCGACGTGCAGATGCCGGGGCTCGACGGCTTCGACGTCGTCGCCTCGCTCGGCGAAGGCGAGTGTCCGCACGTCATTTTCGTGACGGCCCACGACACGCACGCCGTTCGGGCGTTCGCCGTACACGCCCTGGACTATCTGCTCAAGCCCATCGACGACGTGCGATTCGCGGAGGCCGTCCGCCGTGCGATCGAAGCGATCGCCCGCGATCGGGAAGGCGACGTGGGACGGCGCGTGGCGGCCGTGGTGGGCGAGATGCTCAACATCCCCGGAGATCGGGCGCCGCGGGCGCTCGCCAACTGCTTCGTGGTCCGCTCCCGGGGCAAGGTCTCCTTCGTCCGCCACGCCGACGTCGACTGGATCGAGGCGGACGGCGACTACGTCCGGCTTCACGGGGGCGCCCAAACGTGGCTCGTACGCGAGACGATGGCTGCAGTCGACCGGCGGCTGCGTGGCCGGCGCTTCCTCCGAATCCATCGCTCGGTGATCGTGAACGTCGATCGCATCCGCGAGCTGCGATCCCTCGACAACGGCGACTACCGCGTTTTCCTGAACGACGCGACCGAGCTGCGGATGAGCCGCACGCATCGCGACGCCGTGACGCTCTTGACCCGGGGCGCCTGAGCCCGCCCTTCCCCCGGTCCATCGCTCCCAATCCCCGGCTCATCGCAAACCCCTTCCCGCCCCGGAGTTCGCCCCGTACGGTCACCGCATGGAAAACGCCTCGTCGCGCCGCGATGGACCGCGCGGGCACCGGGTCCGGGCCGTCTGGCTCCTCTCCGCGATCGCGCTGGGGACTCCGCTCCGGGCTGCCGGGGACTCGCTCGACGCGCCCTTCGCCATCCGGCGGACCAACGGCGCGATCACGGTGGACGGCGACCTCGGGGACCCGGGCTGGAAGGACGCGGCCCGGACGGACTCCTTCGTCGAGATCCGTCCGGGAGACAACGTCGCGCCGAGGGTCAGGACCACCCTCTGGCTCGC
>JBDTXY010000389.1:0-3312 GCA_040005945.1 Acidobacteriota bacterium | reverse complement strand
AGGCGGTCGGTCGAGCCCCTTTGGGCGAGCCGACCGCCGGTGCCCGCAGGGCAGATCCCGCAGCGCAGCGCAGGCGACGGTTGGCGTCAGCCAGGACCCCTCGCTTCGCTCGGCGACGGTTCCTGCGGCTGGAATCGCCACAGGCTGCTGCGGATCGAGATGCCGACGGCATGGAGCGTTCCGTCGCGGTCCCACGCGGGGTATTGAAGGTCTCCGTCGAAGACCACCGGAAGCTTCTCGAGCACGGCCGTGGCCGGGTCGAGCAGCGCGACACCGCGGAACATGGTGTCGGGCGAGGAGACGGTGACGGCGATCCGGCCGTCCGGACCAACCGCCGATGCCGACATCGGGATCGGCGCCAGCCGGAGAGAGCTGGCGAAGAGGATCGAGAGTTCGGAACTCCCGTCGAGCGGAACGCGAAACAGCTTGACCCCGTCTAAGCCGTTGACCTGGACGATGAGCGAAGCGGGCTCGCGCGGATCGACGGTGACGCCGTTGGCGGGGCGAAGGTTGCGCGGTTTGCCTCCCTCGACCCCGACGGCGAAGAGGGATCCCGCGTTGACGTAGTAGAGCGTCTGGCCGTCGGGAGACGCCACGAGGCTCTGCGGAGCGATCCCGCGCGTTTCCTCGAGGCGGCGCACGATCCGACCCTCCGGCACCGTCGCCAGGGTGATCAGAGAGGGCTGTCCGACGCTGCCGGACAGAAATGCCACGAGGTTCTCGCCCACCAGAGTGGCCGGCGGCGTGGCTTGCTCGGCGGAATCCAGGAACGGCCGCAGCTGCCCGTCCGGCGCGGCGATCAAGAGCCTGCGGCGGCCGAGTACCTGGCTGGGAATGAGCATGCCGCCGTCGCGAAGCTGAAGGGGGCTGCTCATCAGATTGCCCGCCATCGTGACGAGGTGATCCGGAACGCCTCCCATCGCCGGGAATCGGACCAGCTCCGCGGGACTGTCCATCGTGCTGACGAAGAGCCCGCCGCCGGCGCCCGCGTCCATCCCCCAGGGCTTCCCGGTCACGGGGAACAGGATCTTCCCCTGCTCTCCGTCGCGCGTCACCGTGATGGCCTCCTGGAGGTCGCCAAAGGTGACGAACGCGAGGACCGACTTGCCATCGGCGCCGATCGCCAGCGGGGGAGCCAGGGGAAGCTGCGGCGCGAACGGCGTGGCCTTCCCGCTTGCAACGTCGAGCAGGTACACCCGGCGCGCCGGGTCCTTCGATCCGGCCAGGCGGCCCCAGAAGACCGCCGACTTTCCGTCGGGAAAGGCTCGCAGGCTCCAGGTCCCGCTCTCCGCGACGACGGCGGGTCCGACCGGCGCGAGCACTCCCGTGTCGGGCCGGAAGCGGTGGATCTGGAAATTGCGCGCGGCATCTCGCTTGACGACCAGGAGGCTGCCGTCCGGAAGCGCCTCGGGTCCCTGGGCGTCCTCCAGCACCGCGCGCTCTTCGCCGCCCAGCGGCGGAACGCTGAAGATGCCCCGCGGCAAGTCGCTGACGCGATCGAAGTAGAGCTTGTCGCCGTCGCGCGACCAGCAGACCTTGGAGACGGAGCCGGCGTCGCCACGTTTGGTGAGCACGGTCCAGTCTCCGGAGGAGGGTTTCATCACCGCCACCTGAGACCGGCCGGCCACGAGCGTCAAGAACGCGAGGGCCTGGCCGTCGGGAGAGCTGCGCGGAGCCATCACGCGGGTCATGGGTCCGACGAGCAGGCTTCCTTTCCAAATCGGAGGCGGCGCTTCGACCTGCTTGTTCCGGAACCAGTTGCCGGCCAACGCTCCTCCCGCAAAAAGCGCGACCCCGAGAAGGAGAACCAGCCCGAAATCGCGAACGCGGCGAACCTTCCCGCGTTTGGCGGGCGTCGCGGCCAGGAAAGCCGGGGACGGTCCCGCCTCGCGAAACATGGACGGCATCGACGATCGGATGTGCTGTGCCGGGGACGAAACTCCCGGGCCGGCCGGATGCGCTTCGAGACGACGCGACCCGCGGTCACCGGACGGCTGGAAGTCGGCGAGCTTGTCCCGGATCTGCTTCATCTCTCTCGCGAGCTCCGCCGTCGAGGCGTAGCGCTCGCCGGGATCCTTCGAGAGGCATCGTTCGATCGCCCACTTCAGCGGCGGCGGCACCCGCGAATCTAGTCCCTCCAGCGGGAGCGCATCGTCCTGGATGATCGCGGACAGCGTCTGAACGGGTGTCGCGCGGTGGAAGAGGCGTCGCTGCGAAAGCATCTCGTAGATCACGAGTCCGACGGAGAACTGGTCGGAGCGAAAGTCCAGCGGACGATCGGACGCCTGCTCGGGCGACATGTAGTCGGGCGTTCCGATGATCAAGCCCACCTGGGTCAGCAACGCCTCCGCCGGAAGGGGAGCGCCGCCGTGCAGGGGACCCTGCAGCTTGGCCAACCCGAAGTCCAGGATCTTCACGAAGCCGTCCTGCGAGACCATGATGTTCTCGGGCTTCAAGTCGCGATGCACGATGCCGGCTTGATGCGCCTTGGCGAGCCCGCTGGCGATCTGGGTCGCGATATCGAGCGTCTTCTTGATGGGGAGCGGACCGGAGTCCATGAGGAACCGCAGCGTCCAGCCGTCGATGAGCTCCATCGCCAGGTAGGGCGAGGCGTTCGCCTGGCCCACCTCGAAGATCGTGACGATGTTGGGATGATTCAACGCGGAGGCGGAGCGGGCTTCGAGCGCGAAGCGAGCGAGGCCCTCCGAATTCGAGAGGAGCTCTTTCGGGAGGACCTTCAGAGCGACCTTGCGGCCGAGGCGGCTGTCCCGCGCGCGATAGACCTCTCCCATCCCGCCCACGCCGAGCCGGTCGATGATTTGGAAGGGGCCGAGCACCGCTCCGGGTTGGAGCGCCACGCCGGCCTGGGCGGCTGCGACAGATCGGCCTCCCAGCGCCGGCGAAAGGACGGAAATCCCGGCGGGCGAATCCTGTTTCATGAGACTTCGCCTTGCCCGGCCGAGCGCGCCGACGCCTTCGCGTCCGCGGACGAGGCGGAGCCATGCCGGAAACCAACGCCGTGCACGGAGCTCACGAGCCGAAATGAACGCAAAGGCGGAGCCATGACGCGTTCTAGGGCAAGTGACGGCGATGAAACGCTTTAGGGGAATTTTGAAACAGGCCGGGTGCAAAAAAACGTCAGCAGGGCGAGAAATGAGTGATTAAAGAGGTCGCATAACGTCGCCGGAGCTGCGCTGCGGGATCTGCCCTGCGGGCACCGTCCCGCGGCTCGCCCGGATGCGGGCTCGACCGCGGGACTGATCCCTTCGCTTCGCTCCGGCTCCCGCAACGCGAGTCGTTTCGCTCGCCCGG
>JBDTXY010000388.1:0-3323 GCA_040005945.1 Acidobacteriota bacterium | reverse complement strand
CGTGTCCTCGCGGGGCCCCGGCCACAACGCGAGCGTCGTCACGGCAAACAGGGTTCCCCAGACTCCGAACAGCTCGAGCCAGCCCGAGGTCAGATCGGCGTGGCCGATCCCCTTGTTGACCAGATGGAAGGAGGAAAAGTACGACCAGAACAGCCCCCAGGTGACCCCGAACGCGAGGGCGCCGATCAATCCTCCCACGACGGCCTGGGCCAGACTCGGGAACCCGCGCCCGCGCACCAGCCGAAACACGCCAGCCAGCACCAGCAGGATCGCCATGGCCGGCTCGTTCCAAATGCTCGCGGCCGATGCGGTCCCGGCGATCAGGGCCAGCAGGAGCACGGGCCAGACCTGCCGCGCGATGCCGCGGCCCTTGGCGGGCTTCGGGCCCGGACCCGCTTCGATCCAGCGATGGGCCATGGCGAAAGCCGCGATGAAAAAGGGGAAGGCCAGAAGGTGAGGATGCAGGTCGGCGTGGAAGAACGTGAAGAAAGGGAACTCGTTGATCGTCTGGCCGTCGGCGATCACGCGCGAGGCATGCCAGTAATCGAAGTCGCGAGCCAACGGCGCGCTCCATGCGTCGAAGGCGCCCGCCAGGTTTCCGGCGAACACGGTGCCGCCGGCGGCCGCCAGACCCACGCCGAGGTTTCCGCGCGAGAGCCGGAACCCGAGGCAGGAGGCGGCGCTGAAAGAGAATCCGGCGAAGGTCGCCACCGACAGGTTGTACGAAACCATGGGAACGACGCCGGGCAGGATCGGCGGCAATCCGGACAGCTTGGCCTGCGCCGCGGCCAGGAGATATCCCCAGTAGTAGTAGTTGATCGTCTTCCCGGCCATCCAGGGGTCCGCGGGCGGCATGGAGGGGAATCGCGCCAGGGAGTTCAGGAACGCCAGGTCCATGAACTTCTCCGCGCCCAGGATGGCCGGTCCGGCCGCGCGGATGAGGACGAAGATCCCGGTCGCCGACCAGAACAGGATGGCGGCCAGCCGCTCCTCGTCGCCCCACGTCAACCAGCGCTCGCGGGCGGCGGATCCCTCGGGACTCTTTCGCCGGAGGACCGCGGAGGCGATCGCGACCAAGGCTAAGGCCAGAAGCAGCGTGAATCGCCCGAAGCCCATGCGAGGGGCCAGCGCGAACGCCCACCCGATGTACGCCACGATCGCGAGCCCGATGGGACGCGCGAGCAGGGCGGCATCCCGGCGGTTGTCGAAATAGGAGCGCAGCAGCGGGAGGACGGTGAGGCCCACGATCTCGACACCGAAGGCCCATGCCAAAATGTCCCGCATGAACGTCACCATTGTAGACGACGCGCCGGGGTTTCCGCGGACCCGATCTGCTGCGCGGCGCGCGTGACCGACCGGATTCCGTTTCGCGTCCGCCCGATGCTGGCGACACTCGTCGACGAGCCCTTCCATCGGCCGGGCTGGGTCTACGAGGAAAAGTACGACGGGTACCGAATCCTGGCGTACAAGGAGGGCGCCAAGGTCACGCTATGGTCCCGCAACGGAAAAGACCGCACGGCGACCTTCGCCTCCGTGGCGTCGGGCCTGGCGAAGCTGCGGGACCGCAGCCTTCTCTTGGACGGCGAGGTCGTGGCGTTCGACCGTCGGCGGGTATCGCGATTTCAGCTGTTGCAGCGGGGCGAGGTGCCGCAGGTGTTCGCCGCCTTCGATTGCCTCTTTCGCAGCGGCCGCGATCTGCGCCGGGAGCCGCTATCGCAACGGCGCGGCGAGCTCGAGGCCGCGGTCCGCAAGACATCGCCCCGGGTCTTCGTCTCGCGGCGGCTGGCCCGCGACGGCTTCGCGGCCTACCGCGCCGCGCGCCGGAAGAGCTTCGAGGGCTTGGTCGCCAAGGACGAGGCGTCCGTCTACGAAGAGCGCCGCAGCACGCGGTGGCTCAAGGTCAAGGTCCATCAGGAGGAGGAGTTCGTCGTCGCCGGCTACACCGCCCCGCGAGGCGCCCGCTCCCACCTCGGCGCGCTCCTGCTGGGGGCGTATCGGGGCGCCGACCTGCACTTCGTCGGAAAAGTCGGTGCGGGTTTCTCGGAGAAGACCCTCGCGTCGCTGGCCAAGGTCTTCGGGCCGATCACTCGCGCCAAGCCCGCGTTCGTGAATCCGCCCCGGGAGAAGGGACCGACCTGGCTGGAGCCGCGTCTGGTTGCCTAGGTCGCGTTTCAGGAATGGACTGCGGATCAGAAGCTGCGGCAACCTGTGTTCCTGGGGATTCGGGACGACAAGAAGCCGCGCGAGTGCGTGCTGCCGGCGAATCCGTAGGACGGGCTGTTAAGCTCCCGCCATGGCGGAGCCGGGATATCTGAGCCTGCTCGCCTCGGGGGAGCTCGAGGACCGGGTGCAGAGGCTGTACGCGCTGCTTTCCGCCTGCACGGTCTGTCCGCGCAACTGCGGGAACGACCGGATCGCCGGAGTGCTCGCCTCCTGCGCCTCGGCGGAACGGCCGATCGTCTCCGCGTACGCGCCGCATTTCGGAGAGGAGCCCGCGCTTTCGGGGACGCGGGGGGCCGGCAACATCTTCTTCGGCAACTGCAACCTGCGATGCGTCTACTGCCAGAACTACCAGATCAGCCAGGACTATCCGGTGCAGAGGCACAACGAGGTCTCCGTGGAGCGGTTAGCGGAGATCGCGCTGGAGCTTCAGGCGAAGGGATGCCACAACATCGGGTTCGTGTCGCCCACCCACTTCGCGCCCCAGATGGCCAAGGCCGTGTTCCTGGCGGCCCGACGGGGGCTGCGCCTGCCGATCGTCTACAACACCAACGCCTACGATTCTGTGGAGGTGCTGCGGCTGCTCGAAGGGATCGTGGACGTCTATCTCCCGGACTTCAAGTACGCGGACAGCGCCGCGGGCTGGACGTATTCCAAGGTCCCGGATTACGCCGAGCGATCCCGCGAAGCGCTGCTGGAGATGTTCCGCCAGAAGGGCGCGCGCTGGGAGATCGGCGAGGACGGACTGCTCCAGAGCGGCCTGCTCGTCCGGGTCCTGGTCCTGCCCAACGGCGTTGCGGGCGTGGGCGAATCCCTGGCCTGGATCGCGGAGACGCTCTCTCCGCGGGTCGCGATCTCGCTCATGTCCCAGTACTACCCCATCCACCGCGCCGCGACGGGGGAGAAGTACGCCGCGCTCAACCGCTCGATCACCGCGCAGGAATGGGAGCAGGCGCTGTCGGAGCTCTCCGCCCAAGGGCTCTCGTTCGGGTTCCAGCAGGAGCTGGAGACCGCCAACAAGTACTACCGCCCGGACTTTCGCGACCGCGAGACCCCCTTCAAGGACATCCGCGACTTTCCGTCTTCTTGATCCGCGAAAGGCA
>JBDTXY010000387.1:0-3344 GCA_040005945.1 Acidobacteriota bacterium | reverse complement strand
GGCCCCTCGAAGTTGATCCCGGAGACGTAGTAGCCCGAGCCGTGGCAGGGGCACTTGAACTTGTTCTGGGCCTGCAGCCAGTTGGGGGTGCAGCCCAGGTGCACGCACACGGCCACCAGGGCGTAGATCGAATTGGTGTCGCGGACGATCCAAACCCCGAACTTCTCCTTCCAGCGCTCGTCGACACCGAGGCTGTAGGTGGAAGGGTCCCCGGCCTTGAATCGGGTGGGAGGCTCGAAGAGCACGTTGGGAAACAGGAATCGGACCGTCGCGGTCAGGCCCGCCGCCGTGGCCGCGGCAAAGCCCGTCCAGGCCAGGGTCATCCATTTCAGGGTGGAACGCCGGGTGACCCCGTCGAGGGTGACGTCGGGCGGGGGCGACGGAAGGCTGTTCGGGGCCGTAGACATCGACTCTCGGACCGTCAGCCTACCAAAACCGCATCCAGCCGCTCAAGGCGTTTCGCGCCTCGAGCCCGCGTCGCTTCGATCGCCTTGCGGGCGGCTTCGCGCACCCGCAAGTTGGGGTCCTCGCGGGAGAGCTTCTCCAGGAGCGGAAGCGTCTGGGCGTCCCGCAGGATGGCCAGCGCCTTCAAGGCATTGATCATGGCCGCTTCCGCCTGGTCGCTGGAAATCTGCGCCTGGCGCGCCAGCGCGCCCCGATCGATCATGGAGCGCAAGACCGGCAGACCCGCGCCGTCCCGAAGCTGTGCCAGCGCGATCGCGGCGTTCCAGCGCACGTCGGCGACCCGATCCTCGGCGAGCACCCGCAGCCGCGGGACGGCCCGCGCGTCGTGCAGCTGCCCGAGCACGTACGCGGCCATCTTGCGGACCCCCGCGTCCTCCGACTGAGACGCCTCCAGCACGGTGTCGAAGCCGGCCGGGTCGCCGATCTTTCCGAGCGCCCAGACCGCGTAGAGGCTCGTATCCGGATCCGGGTCGTGGGACGCGGAAACCAGCGCCGGCACAGCGGAACGCTCGCCCAGCCGTCCGAGAACCAGGACCAGGTATCGCCGCACCAGAACATCGTCGGGGCGCTTGGAGGTCAGCGACTCGAAGACCCGGAGCGTCTCCGCCGTCAGCGACACCCGTTCCTCGGGTGGGAGGTTGCCCAGGGATCGCGACAGCTCGAAGGCCGCCTGCCAGCGGCGATTGGCCGCGCCGCCGCGGACCTCCTGGAGGTAATCGCGCGGGCTGCGCCGCTCGAAGGTCATGAGGTTGAAGACCAGGAAGATTCCCACGGCGGCCAAGACCACGACCAGCGGCACGAGAAAGAATCGGGCCAGCAGCCGCCCCGCGCCTCGAGGTTCCTGGGTAAATTCTTCGTCGTCGGGCGGCGTTGTCTCGGTCACAGGATGGGCAGATACCTCTTGGCCTGCGTGATCGGGTTGGGCACGAAGATCGCGTCCTTCTCGCAGACGGTCTCGCAGAGCCGGCACGAGACGCAGGGTCCCGCGTCCACCTCCGCGATCTTGTGAAACGTCTCGTGGAGCGGATCCTCGATCAGGTAGATGCAGTCGAAGGGACAGATGTCGATGCAGAACTCGCATCCGGTGCAGAGGTCCCGGTCCACGATCGCCTTGGGGATGTCCTTCGGGCGGACTTTCTCGACGAGCTCCCCTTTTTGGTCCTGGATGCAGGAGACCGGGCAATAGCGCGCGCAGACCGAGCAATCGATGCAGCGGTCGGCGTGAATGACGTACTTTTCGGCCTTGTCCCCCGTGATCGTGTGCGTGGGGCACTTGATCTCGCAGACGCCGCATCCGATGCACGTATCGGTGATGAAATGGGGCATAAATCTTTCCGTGGCAATCCCTTAAGGGGTTTACTCCCACCGGAAAAGTATCACAACCGTCCGCTCGTTCTTCCGGGATCGGCGAACTTTCAGACAGGCCTTGCGTTAGGAAGATGGGAGACTTGCCGCCATGAAAGAAGTCCGCGCGATCGTCATTGGCCTGATTGTGGTCGTGGTCGCCGCCGTGATGTTGGCCTTCTGGCGGCGACCGGCGCCCGAGTTCACCCGGATCAAGGAATTTCGGGTGCAGGTGAAGAACAAGGACGGCGACGCGACGCGCATGGCCTCCTTCACGGTCCCGACCAATCTGCTGGCTCGCCTCGCCAAGCTCGCGCACCTCGAGTCGATCGGCGGGGACATCGCCACGGACTGGGGCCGCGGGAACGTGACCGTGCACGACCTGCTCGAGGCGGCCGACCGGAGCGAGCCCGGAAAGCCCGGGATCATTCAGAAAGACGACTCCAAGATCGAGGTGGCCGACGACGGAGGTCTCCTCACGATCGATGTCCACGACGGGTGGGACAAGAACGTCCACGTCAAAATGCCCCGCGCCATCGTCGAGGGCCTGTCGGGCGAGCACGGCATCTCGGTTTCGGAGATCCTCCGGCGCCTGGACGGGCTGGATCCCGGCGACGTCGTGACGATCCGCGACTCTAACAGCGAGGTCACGATCACCGCGGTGCCGCGCAAGCACCGCGGGTTGACGATCTCGTAACGTCTCGGGGGGCCCGGCCCCGGCGCGATTCGCGGTAAGGTTCCGCCGTGCCCAACCGTCTGGCCTCCGAGGCGAGCCCCTACCTCCTCCAGCACAAGGACAACCCGGTGGATTGGTACCCGTGGGGCGAGGACGCCTTCGCGCGGGCGCGCGCGGAGGACAAGCCGATCTTCCTCTCGATCGGATATTCCACGTGCCACTGGTGCCACGTCATGGAGCACGAGTCCTTCGAGACCCAGCCCGTCGCCGACGCCTTGAACCGCGACTTCGTCGCCATCAAGGTCGACCGGGAAGAACGGCCGGACGTCGACGACATCTACATGCGGACCGTCCAAATGATGACGGGAAGCGGCGGCTGGCCGCTCTCGCTCTTTCTGACCCCCGAGGGACGGCCCTTCTACGGCGGGACGTACTTCCCTCCGACTCCGCGCCGGGGTCAGCCCGGCTTCATCGCGTTGCTGGCATCGATCGCCAACGCCTGGCGGACGCGCCGCGAGGAGCTGGAGTCCTCGGCCGGGGAGCTTCTGGCCCACCTGGAGGCGAACTCCGAGGCCGCCGACGGTGCGGCGGCGTTGCCACCGGGTCTCCTGGATTCGGCCTCGCACACTCTGGCGCGGCAATTCGATCCGGTCGAAGGCGGCTTCGGCGGCGCGCCCAAGTTTCCACCGGCGATGCGTCTGGAGTTGCTGATCCGCGACTTTCGGCGCACCGGCGCGTCGTCGTCGCGCGCGATGGTCGAGAAGACGCTGGCGAAGATGGCGGCCGGCGGCATGTACGACCAGGTCGGCGGCGGGTTCCACCGCTACTCCACGGACGCGAACTGGCTCGTGCCCCATTT
>JBDTXY010000386.1:0-3347 GCA_040005945.1 Acidobacteriota bacterium | reverse complement strand
TGTGCGCGAATACGTTACCATCCATCGTGCCACGGGCGATCGCTTTACCCGTGTCCAGGGCCTGGGCCAAAGATTTCGCCACCTGGCTCTACCGCGAGAGGACGCTCGAGCTCTTCCGGAGCGCCGCGTTGCGGGAGGCTTCGCGCCCGGGCGAAAGCGAAGGGGACTTCCGCGGACGCCTCCAGCACGGCGCGCGAGAGGGACGCGACGCCACGGCGCAGAAGCTGCGCGAAAAGTACGCGCCCCGGCTGGCCGCGCTTCAGGAACGGCTCCGCCGGGCCGAGCAGGCCGTCGCCCGGGAAAAACAGGAGACCACCCAGGCGGGCTTGCAGACGGCGATCTCCGTGGGAGCGACGGTGCTCGGCGCGCTCTTCGGCCGCAAGGCGATCTCGGCCTCGACGATCGGGCGCGCCACGACGGCCGCGCGCACGGCTGGCCGCACCGTGAAACAGGCCGGAGACGTCGGCCGCGCTCAGGAGACGGTGGGCGCCGTGCAACGCCAGATGCAGGACCTGGACGCGGAGCTCCAGGGCGAGCTTGCCGCGTCGCAGGCGGCGTCCGATCCCGCCAGCGAGAAGCTCGAGACCCTGACGCTGCGGCCGAAGAAGTCCGACGTCACGGTGCGCCGCGTGGCGCTGGTGTGGGAGTAGACAACTACCCAATCTCGCGAATCCCCAACCCCGGCGCGTCGGTCGTGCGCATGCGGCCGCGGGTCATCGTGAAGCCGCCGTCCGCCACGTCGCGCGCCAGGTCCAGGCTGCCGTCGAGGTCCAGGTAGCGCGTGGCGGGGGAGGCAAAGGCCGCGTGCAGGGCGGCGGCGATGGAGATCCGGCTCTCGTCCATGCAGCCCCACATCAGCGCGATGCCGGCCGTCTCCGCGATCGCGGCGATTCGCTGGGCGCCCGCGATCCCGCCGCACTTCATGAGCTTGATGTTGAAGATGCCGCACGCCGGCTCCGGGGCGGCGAGGTGGAGGGCGTCCTTCTCGTCGTGGAGGCTCTCGTCGGCCGCGACGCGGCGGAGCGAGTCGGCGGACAGCGTGCCGCGCAGCGCGGACAATGCTTCGCGGGGAACGGGCTGCTCCACGAACTCCAGCTCGAGGGCGGCCGTGAGCTCGAAGAACCGCGCCGTCTCCTCCACCGTGTAGCCCTGGTTGGCGTCGGCGCGGATCGTGACGCTGGAGCCGCATCGCTCGCGCAGCTTCGAGAGGCGCTCGAGGTCTTCCGCGAACGCGTTGCCGGTCTTGACCTTGAGGACGCGAAACCCGCGGCCCAGATACTCGTCGGCCTCGGCCAGCGTCTCGGCGACGGTCTTGATGCCGATCGTGATCGAGGTGGGCAGCTCGTCGTGCGCGCGGCCGAGCATCTCGACGACCGGAACCCCCAGGTGCTGCGCGAGCAGATCGTGGAGCGCCATGTCGACGGCGGCCTGCGCCGCGGGCGCTCCCGGCATCCGCTCGCGTGCCTCCCGGCAGAGCGCCGGCAGCGCCCGCACATCGCGGCCCACCAGCCACGCCAGCCGTTGCTCCGAAAGCGCCGCGGCGCAGGCGGCGACGGTTTCGCCGGTGATGTTCTCGGCCGGCGAGGCGGCTCCCCATCCCGTCGGCCCGGACAACGCCTCCAACCGCACGATGACGTTGTCGACGGCGGAGGTCTCCTCCTGAAGCGCGATCGCGTAGGGACGGGTCAGCGCGAAGGACTCCAGGCGGCTGACGGCGGAGCGAATCTTCACGCTCGGGTCTCGCTCGCGATGAACTCGCCGACGGCGGGCAAGAGCGCCGCGACGCCCTCCTCCAGGGGCCGGACGACCGGGAGCCCGAGCTCCACCGACAGGCGCCCCTGCTCCGCGATGAGCGCGTCGGTGGACAGGCCTTCGCCATTCAGGGTCACGGCCAGCACGCGAGCGTTGAGCGCGCGGATCAAGGCGACCTCTTCGGCAATCGGCGGGATCTTGAGTCCGAGCCCCTCCTCGCCGTCGTAGAACGCGCGGCCCGGCGCGTGTTGGAGGATCACCCCCGCCGCCCCGCCCGAGAGGAGGAACTCGGAGCCGCAGGGCCCCGAGGGATTGCGCAGGGCCGACTGGCCCTCCAGCAGGATCAGATCCGGACGCGCCTGCTTCCAGCAGGAGACGATTGCGTGCTCGAGCTCCCCCGAGACGAAGTCGTTGGGGATCGAATCCAGCACGAAGCCGAAGGGCGCGCCCTGCATCCAGCCGGTCTGTCCCGTGAAGATCAGCTCGGCGCGAATGCCGGCGCCCCGGCAGGCTTGCAGGAGTAACCGCGCGGTCGTGCGCTTGCCCACGGCGCAGTCGGTGCCCAGCACGGCGATGCGCGGCGCCGTGACGGAGAGGACCTCGCCGCTCCAGAAGTGCAGCGCGGAGCGAGGGACGCTCCCGCGCACGTCGCGAATCGCGACCCCGCGGCGCGCCGCGGCGGCCGAGAGGCCGGGATCATCCGCGAGGAGCTCGTGCAGTCCGTTGACGACCGACATCCCGGTTTCGATGGCTTCCAGCAGCAGGGCCCGCAGCCCCGGCGTCAGGCGTCCTCCCGAGGTCGCCACCCCGACGACGCAGAAGTCCGGCGTCTGGCGCAGCGCGGCCAGCGCGCCGGGAATCGAGGCAAAGACGGGGATGTCACGCCGCCGACCGTCCAGCACATCTCCGGCGTCGCGTCCCGCCGTCGGAGCGTCGATGACCGCGAGGATGCGATACCGCTCGGTTCCGCGCACCAGCCCGTGCGCGGTCTTGGCGTTGGCGGTCGCGAACAGCCCGTCGCAGACCACGATGGCGGTTCCGTCCATGGCGGGCGCATTATCCGACGAATCGCCAGAAGGTAAACTCCCCCCGGAAAGCGAGAGCCGCCCTGGCCGAAAAAAAGATCCCCGCGCCGCCGTCCCGCGCGGGAGCGCCGCGCTACGGCGAGTCGCTCCTGACTCCGGACGACCTCTACCTGTTCAACGAGGGAAATCACACGGCCCTTTACGAGAGCCTCGGCTCCCACCCGCGCACCGTGGACGGAGTCGAGGGAACTTCCTTCGCCGTTTTCGCGCCGAACGCGCAGGCGGTCTGGGTCATGGGCGACTTCAACGGTTGGAGCAAGGACAGTCACCCCCTCGAGCGAATCGGGGAATCCGGGATCTGGGAGGCGTTCGTGCCGGGCATTTCCAAAGGCGCGGTCTACAAGTACCACCTCCTCTCCCGCCTGGCCGGCTACCGCGTCGACAAGGCCGACCCCTTTGCGGTCCGGCAGGAGGTGCCGCCGCGGACGGGCTCGGTGGTGTGGGACCTCGACTATCGCTGGCGGGACGCAGCGTGGATGCAGGCGCGGGCGGAGCGGCAGAAGGCGTCCG
>JBDTXY010000385.1:0-3353 GCA_040005945.1 Acidobacteriota bacterium | reverse complement strand
TGGAGCCCCGCACGGGGGCGGCTACGAAGGGGCTGGCAAAAGAAAAGGCCGTCCGCGCGGGCGGACGGCCTTCGGAGTGCCATTGGCGTTCGGTTATTTCGCGCCGGTGGTGCGCTTCTTGTTCAGCTCGATGGCACGCGCCTTCAAGTCGTCAGCTTCCTTGAAGAGCGCCGCGCGCTTCGCCATGTCTGTTTCGTCGTTACCCTGCATGCGGAGCAGGATGTTCTTGTAAAGCAGCGCATCGGCGTAGTCGGGGTTGAGCGCCAGGGCCTTGTCAGTGCCTTCGATACCCTTGGCGATGTAGTCCTTCCGCTCCGCGGGGGAGAGGCGGTGATCCTTGAACGCTTTCTCCCAGTAGTAGGTAGCGACCGTCTGCCAGCCAGTCGGGTTCTTCGGATCGAGTTCGGCCGCCTTCCGCAGCGCGTCCATCGTCTTCGGGAAGTCTCCCTGCCGGTTATAGAAGCCGGAAATCGTGGCGTAGACGGTCGGATCGTCCGGTTTGACCTCGCGGGCCTTCGTCAAGGCGGCTTCGGCATCCTCGTAACGGCCGGCGTTTTCGTAGATCTGCATCAGCGCAAAGTAGTTGCCGGGCTCGTTCGGGTCGATTTGCACCATTTTCTGGACGATTGGCTCGGCTCTTTCCGGCTCGTTCAGCTTTTCGGGACCGTAGGCGGCGACGAGATACTGGAGCGCCAGCTTCCTCATCTCCGGTTTCGGGTCCTTTTCGGCCGACTTTTCGTAGTTGGAGATCGCCTTCTGGATGTACGAGTCGTTCTCGGCCTCGCCGACGTGACTCGCCTTGAACATGTTGTCGTAGCTGTTTCCGAGGTAGAAATAGATCTCGCTACGGTCGGGGTCGGCGGCCAGGGCCGTCTCGTACTTGGCGGCGGCTCCTTTCCAGTCCGAGGCCCTGTACAGGGCCCCGCCGTCCTTCCAGGCCTTCTGGGCCTGGAGGGCGCTCCAGGAGTATTTGCCGCATCCGGCGGCCGCCAGGCTCAATCCGAGCACCATGGCCACCGCGGCGGCCGACTTCGTTCGCATTCTCGTCATGCTCTCCTCAACAGCGGTCCCGCACCGAAGGGCAGCCGCGACGTACGAAACTGGGTATTAAAATGGATCGAAAACATCCGTATCGACGACTGTCGGCTTTCGGCGCTGCTCGGCACGATCGGGAGAGGATTGCCGGAGCCCGAACCGAGCCAGTATAGTGAACGGAAAAACACCCCGTCAACCGGAACCACGGGCCGGCTCCCCTCGTGCAGCTTAGACACCACACTTCATGATCCGGTTCGAGGACCTCGTCGAGAAAGTCCGGGGCATCAATCCGGACGCGGACATTGACCTGCTGCGGCGGGCCTACGTCTTTTCCGCGTTCGAGCACAAGGGACAAGTACGCCATTCCGGCGAGCCGTATCTGGTTCACCCGCTGGAAGTCGCCGACCAGCTCGCCGACATGAAGCTCGACGCCGTGGCGATCGCGGCCGGACTTCTCCACGACATCGTCGAGGACACGCAGACGCCGATCGAGCGGATCAAGGAGCTGTTCGGCCCGGACGTCGCGCACGTGGTCGAAGGCGTCACCAAGCTCGGCGCCATCTCCTTTTCCTCGAGCGAAGAGCGCCAGGCGGAGAACTTCCGCAAGATGCTGCTCGCCATGGTGGACGACATCCGCGTCATCCTGGTGAAGCTGGCGGACCGCCTGCACAACATGCGCACGCTGCACCACCTCCCCGAGGAGCGCCGCGTCAAGATCGCCCAGGAGACCCGCGACATCTACGCGCCGATTGCCAACCGGCTCGGCATGAGCAAGATCAAGAACGAGCTCGAAGAGCTCTCGTTCAAGTACCTCGAACCGGCGGCGTACGAAGCGCTCCGCGCCAGGGTCGAGAAGCGCCGGCGCGCGACCGAGGGCATGATCGAAGACTTGAAGAAGACCGTCTCCGCGAAGCTCGCCGAGGCGCAGGTGCCGGTGATCGAGATCGACGGGCGCATCAAGCGCCTCTTCAGCATCCACCAGAAACTGAAGCGTCAGAAGATCGAGCTGGACCAGGTCTACGACATGGTCGCCCTGCGCATCGTGACGCAGTCGGTGAAGGACTGTTATGGGGCGCTCGGGATCATCCACCAGACCTGGTCGCCCGTCCCCGGCCGCATCAAGGACTTCATCGCGATGCCGCGCCCGAACGGCTACCAGTCGCTGCACACCTCGGTCATCAGCGACCGCGGGCTGCCGTTCGAAGTGCAGATCCGCACCGCCGACATGCACCGCACGGCCGAGGACGGGATCGCCGCGCACTGGAAATACAAAGAGGGGCGCGTCGGCGCCGGGCGCGACGAGCAGTACTTCGTCTGGCTTCGCCAGCTCCTCGAGTGGCAGCAGGAAGTGCGCGACCCGCAGGAGTTCCTGCAGAACCTCAAGATCGAGCTCTACCCGGAGGAGGTCTACATCTTCACGCCGCGAGGCGAGGTCAAGGCCCTGCCGCGCGACGCCACCCCGGTCGACTTCGCCTACGCCATCCACACTGATGTCGGACACCAGTGCGTCGGCGCGCGCGTCAACGGAAAGATGGTGCCGCTCCGCGCCCGGCTCCGCAACGGCGACATCGTCGAGATCGTGACGACGCCGGGGCACAAGCCGAGCCGCGACTGGCTGAACTTCACCGTCACGTCGAGAGCCCGCAACAAGATCAAGCACTACATCCACGCCGAGGAGAAGGAGCGGAGCCTCGAGCTCGGACGAAAGCTCTTCGACAAGGAAGCCAGGCGGTACGGCCTCAATCTCAAACAGCTGACCGAGCCCGAGACGATGACGCGGGTGTTGAGCGAGTACGGGATGGGGAAGCCCGACGAGCTGTATGCCGCGCTCGGATACGGCAAGCTCTCGCCCAAGACCGTGCTGGCGAAATTCGTTCCGCAGGAGGAGCTCAAGGAAGCGCCGCCTGAAGGGAGCATCGCGTCGGTCATGCGTCGCGTCCTTGGCGGCACCGGCGACGACAAGATCACCGTGCACGGCATCGACGACCTGATGGTCTTCCGCGCCCGATGCTGCAATCCCATCCGCGGCGAGAAGATCGTCGGCTACATCACGCGCGGGAAGGGCGTGTCGGTCCATTCCGCCGCCTGTTCGAACGTCACGAACCTGTTGTACGACCCCGAACGCCGCATCGCTGTCGAGTGGGACAAAGGAAAGGACGGGACGCCCTACACCGTCCGGCTGACGATCCAGGTCGAAGACCGCAAGGGCATTCTCGCCGACGTCAGCTCGAAGATTGCCGGGATCAACACGAACATCCGGAATGTCGAGGCGACGGTGGACGATCAGATGGGGCGGATCGACATGACCGTCGAGATCA
>JBDTXY010000384.1:0-3356 GCA_040005945.1 Acidobacteriota bacterium | reverse complement strand
GTGACGATGCCGAGCGTCGCCAGCACCGGGCGCAGCAGCGGCAGCACGATCTTCCAGTAGACCTGCAGCTCGCTCGCCCCCTCGAGGCGCGCCGCGGCGATGAGGTCGTCGGGGAGGCCGCGAGCAAACTGGTAGATCAGGAAGACGCCGAGGATCGTCGCGCCGGCCGGCACGATCACGCCGGCATAGCTGTTCACGAGCCCGAGCTCCCGAAGCATCAGGAAGAGCGGCAGCATCGCGACCGGCGTCGGGATCACCATCGCGGCGAGCAGAGTGCCGAAGAGACGGTCGCGGCCGCGAAACCGCAGCTTCGCGAAGGCGTATCCGGCCATTGAGTTGAAGAGGAGCGAAACGGCTGTTACCGCGGCGGCGACGAAAACACTGCTCCCGAAGGCGCGTCCGAGATCGAGGCGGGAGAAGAGCTCGCCGTAGTGGGCGAGCGTCGGCCGGGTGGGAAAGAAGCGCGGCGGAAACGTGTTCGCCTCGCCCGACGGCATCACGGACGCGGAGACCATCCAGACGAGGGGCGCCAGTGTCGCAGCCGCCCCCGCGATCAGCACGGCATGGAGGAGCAGCGAGCGACCGCTTCGCCTCACGCCCGGGACCTCCGCTCCATCCGGATCTGGAAGAGTGTCGCCCCGAGGATGATGACGAAGAGGACGAAAGCGATCGCCGCCGCGTAGCCCATGCTCCACCAGCGGAACCCCTGCTTGTACATGAGGAGTCCCGTCGAGAGCGTCGCATTCAGCGGGCCGCCTCCGCCGGTCATCACGTAGGGCTCCGCGAAGAACTGGAAGTAGCCGATGGTGGTCATGACTCCGAGGAAGAGGAACGTGGACGCGAGCATCGGCACGGTGATCTTCCGGAACGTGGTCCAGGAGCCCGCGCCGTCGATCCGGGCCGCCTCGTACAGCGACTCGGGGATCGCCTGCAGCCCCGCGATGAAGAGGATCATCGCGTAGCCGAAGTTCTTCCAGACCGCGAGGAGGATGATCGCCGGCATCGCCCACCGCGGATCGCCCAGCCAGTCGATCGGGGGGAGGCCGATTAGGCCGATGGCACGGTTCAACAGGCCGAACCGCGGGTGGTACAGGTAGCGGAACACGATCGCGACCGCGACGAGCGTCGTGACGTACGGGGCGAAATACACCGTTCGGAAGACGCTCTTCCAGCGCGTGATCCGGGCGTGGAGCAGCAGCGCCGCCGCGAGAGCCACCGCCAGCGTGAGAGGGCCGCCGACGAGGACGAAGTAGAAGGTGTTTCGGAGCGAGATCCAGAAGAGCGGGTCCCGGGCCAGGCGCGCGTAGTTCTCGAGCCAGACGAGCCGGACGTTGCGAATCGATCCCAGCGCGTAGATGTCGAAATCGGTGAAGGACAGGAGGAGCGACGCGGCGATCGGGACGAGGAAGAAGAGCGTGATGACGGCGAGCCCGGGAGCGAGCAGCAACAGCGCGGCGCGAGCTTCCGCCGGCACGGAGCGCGGTTTGAGCTCAGCGCGCACTGCCGCCCTTCGAGCGCGCGACGAGCCAGCGCCGCTTCGTCAGGATCTGGTCCACGTCCGCGTCCAGGAGCGCGAGCGATTCGGCCACGCTCTGTCGCCCCCGGATCGCGGGCTCGAGGCGCTCCGCGAGCTTCTGCGCGATCTGCTCCCACTCCGGGACGCGCGGCATCGGGGCGACGTGCTCGAGCTGTTCGCGGAAGGCACGCGCCTTCGGATCGGCGGCGAGAGAGGGAGCCTGCCAGGACGCCGTGTGCGCCGGAAGGTCGCCCGAGAGCGCATAGAACCGGCTCTGGATCGCCGGATCGGCGAGGAACTCGACCACCTTCCATGCCGCGTCCTTCGCCCGCGACGCCTGGAACACCGCAAGGCTCGACCCGCCCGCGAAAGACGCCCCGGGCCAGTCGGCGGCCTGCGGAGCCGGGAGCGGCGTCGTCATCCAGAGATCCTGCTGGCCGGCCGGCAGACGCCGACGGAACTCGCCGAGGTTCCAGGGGCCCGTGATCCACATCGCGATCGTCCCGCGCGCGAACTCCTGGTACGCGTTCCCGAGGGCCGTGTAGCTCACGATCGGCGCCAGCTTCTGCTGGAAGAGATCGACGTAGAACCGGACGGCGCGCGCGAACTCGGGCCGCGCGAAACAACCGCGCGTGCCGTCTTCGCACAGGAGGGGCGACCCCTGCTGGATCCCGAGCAGCGTAATCTGCTCCCACTCGTTGGTCGGAAGGAGGATCGCGTACCCCGACGGCTGGAGCGTCTTGACGCGCCGCATCGCCTCGCGCCATCCAGCCCAGTCCCGCGGCGGTCCCCGAAACCCGACTCGCGCGAGGAGGTCCGGCCGGTAGAACAGGACGCGCGTGTCGACGTACCACGGGATGCCATACACCGAGCACTCGTACACGCTCGTCTCCCAGACGCCGGGAAAGTAGTTCGCGGCGGCCACCGCGGCCGAGGTCGCGATCCGGCGATCGAGCGGCTCGAGAGACCCGATCGCGGCGAACTCGGGGATCCAGGTGTTTCCGAGCTGGGCAACGTCGGGAGTCGCTCTCCCGACGACCGCGGTCAGGAGCTTCTCGTGGGCGGAGGTCCAGGGGATCTGCTGCACGCTCAGCCGGATTCCCGGATTTCGGCGCTCGAACTCGGGGATCAGCTCGCGCACCACTTCGCCTTCGCGCCCGAAGCCCCAGAACCGCACCGTCGAGCCGGCGCCGGACGGTCTCCGCGCGCAGCCCGCCAGAGCGGCCGCGGCGAGGACCAGGCTTACCGCGGCGCGGAGCCGAGCCATCCGCCGGTAAACCCCGCGCGGTCGAGCCCGCGTCGGATGTGCGGGCTTCGCCGCATCGTCTTCCAGACGAGCTCCGAGCGATAGTTCTCGATCATCGCGACGATCGGGCCCTGGTCGATTCCGAGATAGTCCGTGTCGAACCAGCCGACGCCGGCGACGACCCGGCCGGCAAGCGGGACGCTCTCCAGCTGGAAAGTCGCATTGAACGCGTCCAGAAAGCCGTAGCGGCCGAAGAGGTTCTCGCCGTGCAGGCCCGACAGCCGGTCAATGGCCGGCAGAACGATCTCCGGCGCGAACGGCAGCGAGCTGACGGCGGCCGTCGGCGCGATCGTGCCGTCGTCGCGAGCCTCGTGGGCGGAGGCGCCCCGCGCGGCGTAGTCGAAAAAAGTCCGCTTGCGGCCGTCGATCATGAAGGTGCCGTCCACCGGCCCGTCGCACGCCGTCAATCCCCAGACATTCTCTCCGTAACCTTTCCAGGCGCCCGGATTCCGGATCGCGTAGGACCGCTGCGCGTAGGTCGCCCGGCGGGAGTTCTCGAAATAGTCGATTCCCATCCGACGCATGTAGGCGTCC
>JBDTXY010000383.1:0-3405 GCA_040005945.1 Acidobacteriota bacterium | reverse complement strand
TCTCCAGGCGCGCGATGGGACGCAGGACCACGACGACGTCGCATCCCCCCTGGACGTCTCCGATGCGGGCGATGATGGTCGTCTTGCCGGCCGCCACCGAGGTCACGACGCCCGTCTCGCTGACGGTGGCCACTTTGGGGTTCTGCGAGCTCCACGTCGGCTTGAGGTCGAGGAACTTCCCTTTGGAATCCTTGACCTTGTGGGTCATCGGGATGGCGGTTCCCGTCGGACCGATCAAGGAGATCTCGGGGGTCGGCATCTCGATCGCGGAGACATCCACGACCTCGACGGGAACCTGCGCGCTGACCACGCCCAGGGTCGCCGTGACCGTGGCCTTGCCGGGCCCCTTGGCCAACACGCGCCCGCCCGGCTCGGCGACGACGATGGCGGGATTGGAAGAGGTCCACGTGGGAGCGCCTTCGAGGGGCTGTCCCTTCTTGTCCAGGACTCGCGCGGTCATGCGTTGCCCGCGTTCGATTCCATAGATCTTGACCTTCTTGGGCGAGAGATCGATGGATGCCGGACCTCGCGAGCAAGCGACCGCTGCGAGCAGCGCGAGCAACCCGACCCAGGATCGCCGTGGACGCATCCCATTCACCTCCGGAGAGTTATGGATTTTAGGATAGCAGATTTGTCACATCCACCGCAGGATCCGCTGCGCGCGCCTGGCCACCCGGTCGGGATGGCGCACCGGATCGTAGATCCGGGGGGAAGGGATCACGGCGGCCAGCATCGCGGCTTGCGAGCGCGAGAGATCTTGGGCCGGTTTCCCGACGAACCGCCGGGCGGCGGCTTCGACGCCGAACGTGCGGGGGCCGAACTCGATGACGTTCAAGTACAGCTCCAGGATGCGCTTCTTGGAGAGGCGTCGCTCCAGGCGGCGGGCGATGACGAGCTCGCGGAGCTTGCGCCACGGAGTTCGGGCCGGCGTCAGATAGAGGTTCTTGGCCAATTGCTGCGTGATCGTGGACCCTCCGACCTTGAGCCCGCCCTTCTCCAGGTTCTTCTGGAGCGCCCCCCGCATGGCCGCCCAATCGACGCCGTCGTGCTCCCAGAAACGCGCGTCCTCCGCGACGATGACCGCGCGCTGCAAGTCCGGAGCGATCCGAGACAGGGGGACCGGGATCCACTCGAGCCGGGTGCTCTGGCCTTCCCGCGCCAGGAGCGCCTTGCGCCGCTCCATGAAGGCGGTCGTCTTCGGCCATTCCCGCGCGAGGGGAGCCACGTCGGGCAGCGTGATCCAGAGGAGCGCCGCGCCCGCGAGGCACACCGCCAGGGCGGCCAGTCCGAAACGCCGGATCACTGAGACCCGGACGGCAATTACTTCTGAGCGGCGGTCAAGGCTCTTTGAGCCGCGCTCGACGCGCGAACGGGGGCGGAGAGTGATTCCCGCCCGCTCATGCGCGCGCGGCTGTGATCGCCCGCCGCAGCTTCCGGACATTTTGAGCCGCGCTCGACGCGCGAACGGGGGCGGAGAGTGATTCGCGCCCGCTCATGCGCGTGCGGCTGTGATTGCCCGCCGCAGCTTCCGCACGCCTTCGTCGGCTTCGTCCTTCGAGAGGATGAGATGCGGGCGGAAGCGCACGGCGTTGGCGCCCGAGGCCAAGCCCATCAGGCCGTTGTCGAGGCAGGCCGCCAGGGTCCGGTCGCGGGTTCCCTTGTCGGGCAGGTCGAACGCGATGAAGAGTCCGCGGCCGCGCACGTTGGTCATCACGCCGGGAAACTCGGTCGCGAGCTCCCGCAACCGCGCCTGGAGATGATCGCCCACGACCCGCGCGTTCTCGATCAGGTTCTCTTCCGCGATGATCTCGAGGTATCGGGCGCAGCGGATCATGTCCACGAGGTTGCCTCCCCAGGTCGAGTTGATCCGGGAGGAGACCTTGAACACGTTGTCGGGGATGTCGTCGACGCGATGGTTGGCGGCGAAGCCGCACACCTGGGTCTTCTTGCCGAACGCGAACATGTCGGGCTCGATTCCCACCTGCTGCCAGCACCACATCGAGCCCGTGATTCCCACGCCCGTCTGGACCTCGTCGAAGATGAGCAGGAATTCCAGCTCGTCGGCCAGCGCGCGCAGGCGGCGGAAGAGCTCCGGCCGGAAATGGTTGTCGCCGCCCTCGCCCTGGATCGGCTCGAGGATCAGCGCCGCGATGTCGTCGGGGCTGGCGGCGCAGGCCGCGCGAATCTCCCGCTCGACGGACTCTTCGGCCGCGGCGACGTCGCGGAGGATCTCCTCGGTCACCGGGAAGCGCAGACGGGGACAGGACAGCCGCGGCCAATCGAACTTGGGGAAGTACTGGGTCTTGCGCGGATCGGCCGTGTTGGTCATCGACAGGGAGTAGCCGGAGCGCCCGTGAAACGCGTTCTGGAAATGGAGGACCTTCGTTCCCTTTTCCCCCTTGCCGCGCGCCAGGTTCTTGCGGACCTTCCAGTCGAAGGCCGTCTTCAGCGTGTTCTCGATCGCCAGAGTCCCGCCCTCCACGAAGAACATGTGGTCCGAGTGCGTGGGCGGAATGGCCAGGGTCGAAAACGTCTCCACGAACCGGGCGAAGTGCTCCGTGTAGATGTCGCTGGTGGAAGGCTTGGTCAGGGCCGCCTCCATCAGCGCTTCGCGGAACTCCGGGTCGTCCATCTTGGGGTGGTTGTAGCCGATCGGCTGGGTCGCGAAGTTCGTAAAGAAATCGAGCAGCATCCGATCGCTGCGGGCGTCATAGAGGTAGGAGCCGCGGCTGCGTGCGAGGTCCATGACGACGTGGTAACCATCGACGAGGATGTGTCGCGAAAGGACGTCCAGGACGTCTTCGGGCGACAGCTGGATCGAATGGGTCGTCGTGGTCATGAGCTGGGTTCCCGGAAGGGAGATTTTAGCGTTTCAGGGACGATAAGGCCAATCGGGATAACCTCTTCTCACCGCCGGAAAGTGCCCTGAGCGCTCAGCTCCGCGGCGCCGATGACCCGGTTTTTCCCGAGCTGTTTGGCTTGGTAGAGAGCCGCGTCCGCCTGCCGCAGAAGCTCATTCTTCTGCTGTTCGATCGAGGCGCCGGTCGTAGCGTTCGACCGGATCGAGGAAACCCCGAGCGAGGCCGAGATCGTCCCCTGCAAATGGAGCGCGGGCTCGTTGAAGCCGTACGGTCGAGACAGAAACGTCGCGGAGTGGATGGCCGTGCGCACGGACTCGGCAGTGTCGACGCCCTCGCCGATCGATTGGCCGGGTAGGATGAGCACGAACTCGTCTCCTCCGTATCGGGTGAGAGTCGCCCGTTCATCGGAGATCGTCCGCTTCAAGAAGACAAATGAGTCCTCATGAACACACTTCTCCCGGCAGCCAGGGACGTTCGGAGAAAGCAAGAACTCATCGTATTCTTTGTGCTTACGCTGCTGTTGGCACCGATCCTCGCAGTGGCC
>JBDTXY010000382.1:0-3405 GCA_040005945.1 Acidobacteriota bacterium | reverse complement strand
GTACACGTGAAGCGACGTCCCATCGCCTTCCGAGATCGCATGCGTGCGGTTGGGATACTCCATGAACGTGAACGGCTTGCCGAGCGCCACGAGCCGATTCACGAGGCGCTCCGAGCCCTGGAAGTGGACGTTGTCGTCGCCGGAACCGTGGACCAGGAGCAGATCTCCCTGAAGCCCCTCCGCGAAGTTGATGGGTGAGCCTTCCTTGTAGCCCGCGGCGTTGTCCTGCGGCAGCCCCATGTAGCGTTCCTGGTAGATCGTGTCGTAGAGCGCCTGGTCGGGAACCGGGGCGACCGCCATGCCGACCTTGTAGAGCTGCGGCGAGCGGAAGAGCAGGTTGAGCGTCATCGATCCGCCGCCGCTCCAGCCCCACGAGGCTACCCGCTCGGGGTCGAGGTACGGACGCGTCGAGAGCAGCTTGCGGACCGCGGCGGCCTGCTCCTGCGACGCCAGCACTCCCACGTTCCCGTAGATGATCTTGCGCCAGGCGCGCCCCTTGAGCGCCGGCGTGCCGCGGTTGTCGACGCAGGCGACCACGTAGCCCGCATCGGCGATCGCATGGTGGAAGAGACCCCGGTCGCCGCGCCAGACGTCGAGGACCTCGACGCCGGCCGGTTCGCCGTAGACGAACATGAGCAGCGGCCACTTCTTGGCGGGGTCGAAGTTTCGCGGCCGGATCATCCATCCATCGAGCGTGACGCCTTCGCCGATGTCGACCTGGAAGAACTCGGCCGCCGGCTGAGTCAGGGGCGCGACGGCGGCCGCGACCGCCCTGTTGTCCTCGAGGACGCGGACGGTCTGGTGCGAGGGCAGGCGAACGAGATCCGTGATGGGCGGTCGATCCATGGTCGAGGACGTGTGAAACGCGAACGCCCCGTTGGGAGCGACGTCGTAGGTGTGCCGCGCGGGAAGATTCGCCGTCGTCACGCGCTCGGGCGATCCCCCTCCGCGCAGGGGCGTCCGGTAGAGGTATTGCCGCGTCGCATCCTCCGGAGAGGCCGTGAAGTAGAGCCACCCGCCCTTCTCGTCCACGCCTTCCATGCCGGCGATGTCGAAGTTTCCGGGAGTCAGCAGCCGCAGCGAACCGCCGTCGTGCGGTGCGGCCCAGGCGTGCCGCCATCCATCCTTCTCGCTGATCCAGAGGAGTTCCTTGCCTCCGGGCAGCCACTGCCAGGAGTCGACGACGTCGAGCCAGGCCGCGTCCTCGTCGTGGAGCATCTTGTGGACGGCGCCGGTCTTCGCGTCGCCGAGCCAGACGTCGTTGACGTTCTGGAGGCGGTTCAACTGCTGGACGACGAGCTCCCCGGTCGCGTCGACCCATTCCATCCGGGGCACGTACGTGTTGCGCGGGTCGCCCGGCAGCGCCAGGAAGCGGGCGGGCCCGCCGGACGCGTCGACGATCCCGATCTTGACCGCCGAGTTGGGCGAGCCGGCCTTCGGATACGGGATCTGGGAAACGACGGGGTACAGCGTGTCGGTGTCGTTGATCAGGGAATACATCCCGACGCCGGTCGTGTCGAAGCGCCAGAACGCGATCGCGCGGCCGTCGGGGCTCCAGCGGTAGGCGTCGCGCAGATCGAACTCCTCCTCGTAAACCCAGTCCGACGTTCCGTTGATGATCGTGGCCGAGCCGTCGGCGGTCAACCGCGAGATGAGCCAGTCGGAGACGTTCTGGACGTAGATGTTGTTCGCGTGCACGTACGCAACGCGCTTGCCGTCCGGCGAAAACTTGGCGAACATCAGCGAGGACTCGGGCGCGGACCCTCCGACCTTGTGGAGCTGTCCGCCCTTGATCTCGAGTACCCAGTAGTCGCCGCGGGTGTTCCGGCGCCACACCTTCTTGGTGTTGGTGAAGAGGAGCAGCCGCGCGCCGTCCTTGGACCATGCGTAGTCGTCGATCTCGAGCGGCTTGTCGGCGTGAGCGGGCGTCAGGGTCGCGGCGGAGACCAGGACACGGCGCGCGCCGGTCGCGCTGTCGTAGCGGACGATGTCCTTTCCATCGGGCGTTTCCCGGGAGCTCTCGACGGTCGTGTACGCCTTGCCTGCCTCCAGCCAGCGCGCGGGCCCGAAAGTCTTGGCCTTGAACTCCTTCTTTGCGAAGATCCGGGACAGCAGCGCAAGGGTCTCGTCGGAAGGCTTCGAATCCGCCGCCAGGGCGAACGCGGAAATCAGGGAGAGACAGAGGGCGACGCGGGCCAACCGGCGTGAGAACCCGGTCATGCGACCTCCCGACCCGAGTCGACGCTCGAGCCTACGTTTTCAGTTCGCCGAGCCGGCGGAAATAGTCCGCGAACGCCGCCATGCCGCCCTCGGCCTGCGGCCAGTCGAAGTTCTCGTTGGGCGCGTGGTAGCCGTGCTCGGGCAGGGACAGTCCGAGGAAGAACACGGGGCTCTTGAGGACCTTCTCCATCGAGAGCACCGCTCCGATGGAGCCTCCCTCGCGCACGAACACCGGCTCCTTGCCGAACGCGAACTCCATTGCGCCGCGAATCGCGTCTGCATAGGGGCCGGTCGTCTTGCCCTGATACGCCGGCAGCTCGTGCTCGGCGGAGACCTTCACGTCGGGGTTCTTGCCCTTGATGAATTCCCGGACCATCTTGACGATCTTCTTGGGGTCCATGTCCGGCACCAGGCGGCAGGACACGATCGCCGTCGCCTTGGGCGGAATGATCGTCTTGACCCCGGGGCCCTGGTAACCACCCGCGATGCCGTGGACCTCGAAGGTGGGCATCATCCAGATCCGCTTCATCACTTCCAACGCGTCGTTGACGCGCAGGGAGCGGAAGAGGTGATCCTTCTTGAAGTCCTTCACGGTGAAGCCGCACTTCTTGAGGTCCTCGAGCTCCTTCTTGGTCGGGGCCACGACGTCGGAGTAGAAGCCAGGGATCTTCACGCGCCCGGTCTTCCCGTCCACGCACTCGGAGATTAACTGGCAGAGCTCGGTCACGGGGTTGCGCGCGGCGCCGCCCGCGGTGCCGGAGTGTTGATCGGTCTCGCCGGTCTGGAGATCGAAGCGGAAACCCTGCAGGCCACGCAGGCCCGCCGGCGCCGCCGGCCGCTCGCGGGAGACCCAAACCGTGTCCGAGACGACCACCGAGTCGGTGGCGAAGTCCTTGGCGTGCGCGCGGATGGTCGTCTCGAAGTGCGGGCTGCCGATCTCCTCCTCGAGCTCCCACAGAAAGTGGATGTTGATCGGGGCGTTGTTCTCGACCGCGTAGCGCGCGCCGAAGAGTGCCGTCATCGCGGGGCCCTTGTCGTCCGTCGTGCCGCGCCCGAAATAACGATCGCCCTGGCGCACGAAGGCGAACGGAGCCGTCTTCCAGTCCGGGCCCTCGGCCGGCTGCACGTCCAGGTGGTTGTAGACGGTGACCGTCGGGTACTGGTCGCCGCGGTCGAAGCGGCCGT
>JBDTXY010000381.1:0-3409 GCA_040005945.1 Acidobacteriota bacterium | reverse complement strand
GAGCCAGAACCGGCCGGTCAACGCGACGCGGCTGCGATATTGCGGCACCGTGGAGCCGACCTCCTACGCGCAGGCCGCCGCGAAGGAAAAACCCGTGGGCTTCGACGCGGGCGGCGGCGAGGTGTTCCGCGGGCCCCGGCCCGACGCCGCGCGGATCACGATCCAGGTCGAGATCAATCCCCCGAACCCGATCGAGGGGCAGCCGTTCCGGGTCCAGGCCCGCCTCGTCAACGGGGGCGACACGGGAATCACCCTGGCCAAGATCGAGGAGTCGGCGGCGCGGGCCCGCGGGGGATTTCAGGATGTCAGCGGTGTCGCGGCGCCCTCCACGGTCCAGGTCGGGGCCGCCTTCACGATTTACAGCACGCAGGCCGTGCTGACCGAAGGCAACGCCTACTCCAAGGACGTCAAGGTCACGGACGCCGTCGGCGACACATGGAAAACGTCGATCCGCATCGGCGTGTGCCCGGAATAGAGGGCGCGCGATCGAGCGTCAGGGCCCGGCGACGCGGACGGAATCCCCGGCTCGCAGGCCGTCCTTGACCTCCACGAACTGGGACGTGCTGGCTCCCGTCTGCACGCGCCGCGGGGACGGCTGACCCAGCCACGAGGCCAGCAGGACGTACTGTCCGCGCTCATCCGAGCGCACCGCGTCGATCGGAACGAAGAGCACGTCCTGGACCGGCTGGCCGATCACCCGGCAGCGAGCCACCATCCCGGGTCGGAACCGCGGATCGGATCGGTCCAGCGAGATCGCGACCGGAAAGGATCGAGAGTCGTTCTTCTCCGAGCTTCCGACGCTCCCGATCGAACGGAGCCTTCCTTCCAGGGCGATGTCCGGAAACGCGTCGAGGGTCACGCGCACGCGCTCGCCCCGCGCCAGCAGGTGAATCTCGGACTCGGGAACGCGCCCTTCGACCAGCATCGCCGAGAGATCGGGCAGCGTGACCACGGTGGTTCCTCCCCACACCGCATCTCCGACCCGGATCTTGCGATGCTCGCCGGTCTTGTCGAAGGTTTCACTGTGGACGGCCAGACCCGGCGCCTTGGCGACGACGACGCAGGCGGCGATCTTCTTCTCCGCCTCGGCGACCTGCCGGTTTGCTTCGGCCAGCCGCGCCGCGCTCACGCCCGCGGCCGCCTGGGCCTGGGCGAGCTCGATCCGGACTCGGTCCCGGGACACGTTGGCCTCCAGGCGTCCGGCCGCCGCCTCCGAGGATTTGCGTCGGATCAGATCGGGATTGGTCTGATGGACCAGGGCGGCGTGCTTGGCGCGGGTCAGGCGCAGATCCGCCTCGGCCTGGTCGCGCCGCGCCTGCGCGGTGCGGAATTCCTCCTGCGAGACGTAGCCTTCCGCCACGAAGGGCTCCAGACCGGAGAGCTTCGCCTGCGCCTCCGCCAGCGCGCGCTCGCGCTGCTCGATCTCGTTGGTGGATTCCTGCGCCGACAGCGGAGCGCTCGTGTTGACCAGCGTGGACAGCTCCTGCTCGGAAAGTTCCGCGGTGCTGACCTTCTCGCGAAGATCCACCGTCGTCTTGAGGCGCAGCGCGTCGACCGCCAGGCGCGTTCCTTCGGCTTCGCCCGAAAGCTCCTGCGCCCGGGCGCGCGCCGTGTCGAGCTCTCTCTGGAAGGGCGCCGGGTCGAACTGGATCAGCCGATCGCCGGCGGCCACCAGGACGCCCTCTTCGACGAGCCAGAGGATCTTCAGCTCCACGCCCGGCACGCTGGCTCCGTAAGAGTCCGATCGCTCGGGCAGGAGCACGCCGACTAAGGGCACGCTGGGCTCGAGCGTTCCGCGGCGGACCGAAAAATCGCCGAGCTCTCTGCCGCGGGACGCGAACCGGATCGCGGCGAAAAGCAGGATCGCAATCCCCGCGATGACCAGCGCGAGGCGGCGCCGTCGCCGGATCATCGCGGCCGCCATCGCGAGGGCTTCGGTCCAGGCCGAGCGAGGCAGGACTCGGCTCATCGCTGTTGGAGGAACGATTCCACGTTGATGAATCCGGAGGCGTAGAGATAGTCCAGACGCGCGGTCAGGATGCTGAGCCGGGAGTCCAGCTCCAGAAGGCGCGCCGAGTTCAAGAGATTGTCCGCGTCGACCACGTCGAAGTTGTCCGTGAGACCCTTCTCGAAGCGCAGCCGCGCGACCCGGGCCTGCGTCTCGGCCACCTCCAGATTCGCGACGGCGACATTGTAGTTTCGCCTCAGGGAGTCCAAACGGCGATAGTTGCGCCGGACCTCACGCCCGAGGTCCTCCTCGAGGAGTCGAAAATCCCGTTCCCGCACCTCCAGGTCCAGCTCGGCCTGGCGCCGCTGCGCATAGAGGACCGTGCTGTTGAGACCGTATCGGGATCGGAATCCGAAGAGCAGGGCCGAGTGGGGGGAGGACAGGGCCTCGCCCACGGTGAGGCCGGAGCCGGCGCCCTCGTAGCTGAGCACGCCGTCGAGCGAGGGAAGTTGAAGGCTCTTGGCGATGCGGATGGCGAGCTGGGCGTCGCGAATCCCGTCCCGCGCCTCGATCGCCTCGGGGCGCCGCTGCGAGACCCCGTCGACCGCCCCGCCGGGCTCGGGCTCGACGGTCGGAAGGTCGACGGGCGGCTGAATCGTGAAATCGAAGTACGGCTTGAATCCGGCGGCCCTCCGAAGCTGATCGCGGAGGTCGTCGACCAAGTTTTGCGCGTCGTTGCGAGCCAGGGTCGCCGCCGCCTCCTGCTGCTCGGCGCGAAGGACGTCCAGCTTCGAGACGCTTCCGGCGAGGAACCGCGCTCGCGAGAATTCCGTCAGCCTGTGGGCGCGCTCCATCCGCTCGGCCGCCAGCTCGACGGCGTCCTGCTCCCGCGCGAGGCTCAGGTAAATCTGGTAGATCAGGAGAACCGTCCGCCGCCGCACGATCTCCAGGGATCGGGCGCGGCCGGCGGTCTGGCGGCGGGCCAGGCGCAGCGGTTCCTCGGTCACGACCGGGTCCGCACCGCGCAGCAGCGGCTGCGTCAGCGTCAGCTGGTAACCGGAGACGTAGGGCGCGTCGGGAGATTCCGGGGGAGCGTGCGTGACGACCGCGGACCCTTCCAGCAGCGTGCCGAACGGGAATTGCTGCGTCGCCGTCAATCCATATGCCTGCGACCGGAGGCCCGAGCCGCGCTCCCGCAGGGTCGAGAAGAAGGGGAACACCTGCGGCAGGTAGGCCGATGCCACGGCCCGCTCGTTGATCCGGGCCGAAAATAGAAAGTCCTCGCTGTCGAGCAGGTCGGGGTTTCCATACAACGCGGCGCGCAGGGCTTCGCCGATCGTGAGGGGCCGGGGGGCGAAGACGCGCGGGGGCGCATCCGGCGGCGCGCTCTGGCTGACCGCGGGGCCGGCGGCGCCGATCAAGATCGCGGCCAAGAACGGCGCGAGCCGCAGGGGCGATCTC
>JBDTXY010000380.1:0-3413 GCA_040005945.1 Acidobacteriota bacterium | reverse complement strand
GAAGCGTTGGCCGTCCTGAGAGGGCGCGTACTTGTTGCGCGGGTTGCCGACCCGGATCCGGATCGGGAAGAGCGCCTGGGGAACCCCGGCCTGGAACTCGGCGCCCGGGCGGATCTCGACGGCCATGAGCTTCTGATCCGGCGACCGGTAGTAGAGCTCCTTGACGTCGCCTCGCCAGCTCGGATCGGAGCCGCCGCCGTTGGAGACCTGCCACTTTCCGCCGGGATCGGGAAACGTCTGAACATAGATCTCGTCGCGGCCGGATTCGTTCGACACATACACGACGTAGTGCCCGTCCGGAGAGAACACCGGGTTCAGCTCGGTGAACGGGGTTACGGCGATGGGGATCGACTTCTTGTCGCCGAACGTCGGCAGCGCCCACAGGTCCGCCAGGGTCTTCGGACTCAGGCTGGTGTAGGCGATGTATCTCCCGTCCTTCGTCCAGCTCGCGGCAGATTTGGGATCGGCGGAATGCAGCAGGAGCTTCTCCTCGCCCGCTCCCTTGACCACCTTCTGATAGAGGTCGAACGCCCCGCCGCGGTCGGAGCCGAAGACGATGGTCGAGGCATCCGGCGACCAGACGGGCCGGTTGTTGTTTCCGGCGCCGAGCGTGAACCGCGAGTTGACGCCACGCGCGAGGTCCCGGATCCAGATGTCGGTCTTGCCGCTGTGAGAGTCCGCGAGGTTGAACGCAAGGCGGTCTCCCGTGGGCGAGAGCGCGGGGTTCGCGTAGTCGCCGGGATCCCCGAGGGTGTCCAGCTCCCGGCCGGCCCGGTCGCGCCAGAGCAGGCGACCGCCCGTCTCGCCCGTGCGGTAGGCCAGGACGCCGTTGTTCGACACGGAGAAGCGCGCAAGTCCGACGTTGTCCGTGCCGATCTTCTCGGCCAGGGGCACTGCCTCGCCCTTGATCTTGAGCGACGAGGCATCGAAGGGCTGGGCGACGAGCGTCCGGTCGCGCACGAAGAGGAGATAACCGGGCGGCGCGTACTGGACCAGCGTCTGGGCCGGCGACAGCATCTTCTTCTCGCTCGAGTCGATCGACCCGATCCAATAGGCGCTGTCTTCCGGCTTCTCGCCGGTCACGAGATAGATGAAGTGCTTGCCGTCGGGAAGGAACTGCGGCCACCCGACCGAGGTCTCCTTGCGCGCGGCATCGAGCTTGACGGCCGCGGCCCGCGCCCCTCCGGCCGCCGAGACGCGATAGAGGGGGTCCTGGCCCGTGCCGTCCCAGAGGATCACGCCCTCAGGGCTCCATGTTCCGTCGGAGCCGCCGGGCGCGTCGCAGATCTTGGTGGGAGGGCCGCCGGTGACGTCCACCTTCTTCATCACGCCTTCGGCGATGAAGGCGACGTAGCGTGAATCGGGCGACCAGAAGGGCCGCGCGCCGCCATCCGTGCCCGCCAGGGGTTGCGCCGTCAGCGCATTGAGCGCCCGCACCCAGATCCGGGCCTTGCCCTCCATGTCGGTCGCGTCGAAGGCGAGCAAGCGACCGTCCGGCGAGATGCGCGGCACGTCCAGCGTCGCGATCTCGGGAGGCGGAACGATATCGAAGCGGACGAGCGGCACGGGCCTCGGCGCGCGGCGCACGTAGCCGACGGCGAGCGCCGCCGCGGCGAGCAACGTCGCCGCCAGCAGCCCCCACGCGAGCTTCTCCCGGTTCTTGCGCCGCGCGACGACGGGAGCCGGCACTCCCGCCATCGAGCCGCCCTCGGCGATCCACTGGAGCTGCAGCATCACGTCGTGCGCGGTGCTCCAGCGGTGCTCCGGCTCCTTGGCGAGGCAGCCCTTGACGATCCGGTCGAGCGAGGCGGGGATCATCGGCTGGATCGACGAGATCGGCGGCGGGTCGGAGCCCATGATCGCGCCGATCAGGCTCGCCTGGCTCTTGCCGGTGAAGGCCTTCTGGCCCGTGAGCATCTCGTAGAGCACGCAACCGAACGCGAAGATGTCGCTGCGGGCGTCGGCCTCTCCGCCTTCGAGCTGCTCGGGGGCCATGTACTGGAACGTGCCGAGGATCGTGCCGCGCGTGGTCAGGGGCTGGCTCTCCTGGAGCGCCGTCTGCAGGCTCGTCGCCGTCGACGAGGGCGCGGCCGGCGCGGCGGCCAGCTTGGCCAGGCCGAAGTCCAGCAGCTTCACGCCCGACTTCGTCAGCATCACGTTGCCGGGCTTCAAGTCCCGGTGGACGATCCCGTTCTTGTGCGCGGCGTCGAGCGCGCCGGCGATCTCGATGCCGATCTTGAGGGCCTGATCGACGGGCAGGGCACCCTTGCTGAGGCGGTCCGCCAAGGTCTCGCCCTCGAGAAACTCCATGACGAGGTAGTCGACCCCGTCTTGGTGCCCGATGTCGTGGAGGGTGCAGATGTGCGAGTGCGAGAGCTGCGAGATCGTCTTCGCCTCCCGCTCGAGCCGCTGCCGCAGCTCGGGCGACGAGGACAGGTGCGCCGGCAGGACCTTGACGGCGACGTCGCGTCCGAGCCGCGTGTCCCTCGCGCGGTAGACCTCTCCCATTCCGCCCGCGCCGATGGGCCCGAGGATCTCGTAGGGGCCCAGGCGGGCGCCGGTTTCCATCGTCATGTCCTCTCCCTGTTATTTCGGCTCGTCTTCGCGGTTTTGAACGAAGGCAAACCCGAAACGGCCCTTGATGCACAGATGCCCGCGCGTGATGTCCTGGTCGAGCGGAGACGTGACCTTCACGATCCGATCGTCCTGCACGTGCAGCGTCAGCGTACAGCCCACGCCGCAGTAGGCGCAAATCGTGTCGGTCTTGGACTGGCGGCCTTCGTCCCACACGCCGGCCTGCCGCATGTCGTGCTCGCTCGTGAACATGAGCGCGCCCGTCGGGCAGACGCCGATGCAGTTGCCGCAGTAGACGCAGGCGGAGTCGGGCAGCGGCATTGCGAACTCGGTCGAGATGCGGGCGTCGAACCCGCGGCCCGCCACGGCGATCGCGAACGTGTTCTGCGCGTCGACGCCGCAGGCCTCGACGCACTTGTAGCAGAGGATGCACTTGGAGTAGTCGCGCACGTAGAGGTCGTTGTCCACCTTCACGGGCTGCCGCACCGTCGCGGCGCCGGCGCTCCCGGCATGGTGGTGTCCCACGGGAGCCCGGTCGCGCTCGTTGTCCCTGGCCGGCTTGGCCGGAGCGCCGTAGCGTTCCGGATGCGCCTCGTACCGCCCCAGGTATCCCTGCGCCTCCGGCGCCGTCGAGAGGTCCACCGAGGAAGCCAGGAACTCCAGGACCAGGCGCCGCGACAGCCGCACGCGCTCGGAATCTGTCCGTACCTTCATGCCGGGCTCGGCCACGCGCGAGCACGCCGGGACGAGAGTGCGCGCGCCCTCCAGCTCCACGACGCAGACCCGGCAGACGTTGACCGGCGTCAGGTTCTCGAGGTAGCAGAGCGTCGGCGTGTCGA
>JBDTXY010000379.1:0-3415 GCA_040005945.1 Acidobacteriota bacterium | reverse complement strand
TTCGATTGGGTTCTCGTTGGCGTGATTTTCAACAAGCCGTCGTCTCGAGCCAGCTTTGGAAATCGGTCTTCCGCGTCGGCATTCCCAACACCAACCGCAAGCGCGTGCTGGCGATGCTGGGCAACGTGGTCCTGCACCTGCATCCCGTCAAGACCCGAAAATCCGGCGTCAAGATGCGTTACACCTGGTGCGCCGGAGGCGTGACGTTTTTTCTCTTCCTGGTCCTGACGTTCACCGGCCTGCTGCTGATGTTCTATTACCGGCCGACGGTCGAGTACGCGTTCGTGGACATCCTGGACCTGCGCGAGCAGGTCCCGTTCGGGATCATGCGCGAGGTGCACCGCTGGGGCGCCCACGCCATGGTCATCTCGGTCTGGATCCACATGTTTCGCGTCTTCATGACGGGCTCCTACAAGCCACCCCGCGAGTTCAACTGGGTGATCGGCGTGCTCCTGCTCGTCATGACGCTGATGCTCTCCTTCACGGGATACCTGCTGCCCTGGGATCAGTTGGCCATCTGGGCGATCACCGTGGGCTCCAACATGGCCTCGGCCACGCCCCTGATCGGCATCCAGGGGCCCGGAACCGGCCTGCTGAAGATCGGAGACATCCAGCTCGTCACGTCCACCAACGACGCCCGCTTCGGCCTGCTCGGCGGCCGGTTCGTCGGCGCCGGCGCCCTCCTGCGCTTCTACGTGCTTCACTGCGTCGGGATCCCCTTGATCGCGGCGTTTCTGATGGCCGTGCATTTCTGGCGCGTCCGAAAGGACGGCGGAATCTCGGGACCGGTGTAGCCGCCCATGCCCGTCGTCCACTTCATCAAGAACGCGATCGATTTCCTTTCGGCGCCGCAGTACCTGGTGACGGCGGCGCTGATCGGCCTGGTCCTGCTGATTCACTGGAAGCCCGTCTGGACCCGGAAGGGCGGCGTGGTCCTCTTCGTGATCCTCGCGGGCGGAATCGGGCTCTCGTACCTGGACCCCAATTTCAACAAGGTCGCCACCCTTCCGGACAACGTTCCCATCGTCGGCATGATCTTCCTGGTGGGATTCTTTTTCTGGTTCGCGATGAGCCAGGCCTACGAGAACGACCGGCGCATCGCCGAGGGACGGCCGCCGATCGAAGGGGAGGATTCGGCCCAGAAGGTCTTCTCGTGGCCGGACTTGGTCTACGTCGAGCTGATTTGCCTCGTGGTCGTCATGGCGGTGATGATCGTCTGGTCGATCGCGCTCAAGGCGCCGCTCGAGGAGCCGGCCAATCCCACGGATTCTCCCAACCCCGCCAAGGCCCCCTGGTACTTCCTGGGACTCCAGGAGATGTTGGTGTACTTCGACCCCTGGCTGGCCGGGGTGGTTCTGCCGTCCCTGATCATCGTGGGCCTCATGGCGATCCCGTACATCGACACGAACCCCAAGGGCAACGGCTACTTCACGTTTCGGGAGCGGCGCTGGGAGATCTCGATCTTCCTGGTCGGGTTCCTGGTGCTCTGGTGCGTTCTGATCGTGCTGGGCACGTTCCTGCGGGGCCCCAACTGGAACTTCTTCGGCCCCTACGAGTTCTGGGACATCAACAAGCTGGTTCCACTCAACAACATCAACCTCTCCGAGATCATCTGGATCAAGGTCTTCAAGCGAAGCCTGCCGAACTTCTGGCTCATCCGGGAGATGTTCGGACTGGCGCTGGTGGGCTTCTACATCGCGGTGCTGCCGCTCGTGCTCTCCAAGACGCTGCTCCGCCGTTTCTTCGAGAAGATGGACACCCCGCGGTATCTGATCGGCGTCAGCCTCGGCCTGATGATGATGGCGCTTCCGATCAAGATGTATCTGCGCTGGATCTTCAACCTCAAGTACATCGTCTCGATCCCGGAATTCGCGTTCAACATATGAAACGAGTCGTCAGTTCTCGGTTTTCAGTCTCAATGCCGAGAGCTCTCTTCACCGACAACTGAAAACTGAAAACTGACAACCACCCATCATGCCCCGCAAGCCGCCCGCCGAGCCGATCGATCATCACTACAACATCCCGCGGCTGAATCGTTCCTTCTTCTGGACGGGCGCGATTCTGACGGTGGTCTTCGTCGTCATGATCGTGGCGGACTATTCGCGGGACTGGAAGACGATCCAGCGCACCTTCATGCGGCTGGACGCGAAGCTGACGCGCCAGGCGGCGCTGGCCGCGCGCCAAAAGGCTTTGGACGAGGAGCACGCGAAGCTCATCGGGGACCTGAAGGCCGCCCGCCGCGACATCGCGACGCACCAGGCACAGCTGCGCAAACTCGACGGGCGGTTGAAGTCCCTCGCGCCCCAGGTCTACGCCGCGGACCAACAGTACAAGTTCACCAAGGCGTCCTTCGACGCGGAGCGCTACCTGTACGAGGATGCCCTCGCGAACAAGCCCGCGACCGCCCCCGACGTGAAGAAGTCCGTCGACAAGCTGGTCCGGGAGCTCGACCAGCGCACGCTCAGGTTGGCCGAGTTGAAGCGCGATCAGAGCCAGGTGGAATCCGAGGTCGACCGGATCAACTCTCGCCGCAAGGAGCTCGAAACCACGATCGAGAAGCGGACCGCCGAATTCCGGATCACCCGGCAGAAGTTCGGCAGCCTCAAGCAAGACACCCTCTTTCAGCTCCGCAATTCGCCGATCCTGGACATGATCAATCCCTCGCTGCGGGTGCAGCAGGTGCAGCTGCCGGACCACTTCATCAACGTCAACTTCATGCGGATCCCGCGCGTGGACCGGTGCACGACTTGCCACATCGGGTCCGACCGCAAGGGGTTCGAGGATCCCCACATCAAGCCCGTGTTCCGCACGCATCCCCGGATGCACCGCATGGTGGGCAGCGAGTCGATGCATCCGGCAACGTCTTTCGGCTGCACGCCCTGCCACGGCGGCCGTGACCGCGCGACCTCGTTCTGGTCGGCCGGACATTCGCCGGTGACCGAGGAGCAGGAGCGGCGCTGGACGAGGGCGTACGACTGGGAGTTCGACAAGTTCAACGAGAACCCGATCCTGCCGCTCCAGTACGCCGAGGCCGGCTGCTACCGCTGCCACGCGAGCGAGACGAACTTTCCGGAGGCGCCGCGGCTGGACGCCGGGATGCGGATCGTCGAGAACCTGGGCTGCTGGGGCTGCCACCGGATCGACGGCCTCGAGAAGCAGCATCTTCCGAACGTCGGGCCGTCGCTGGAGAAGGTCGGATCGAAGATCCCGCGCGAATGGGCCACCCGCTGGGTGATGAACCCGGCGGCGTTTCGCGCGAACACCAAGATGCCGACGTTTTTCTATCAGGAGAATTTCATCGACGTGTCGGGCCCCCGGACGCCGACCGCCGCTCAGAAGAAGATGAACGAGGAAGGGCGGATCGAGAACGACACGATGGTCAACGCGATCGTGTCGTACCTCTATGACAAGTCCC
>JBDTXY010000378.1:0-3432 GCA_040005945.1 Acidobacteriota bacterium | reverse complement strand
CAGTTATGAGTTCGAAAACTGAATGCTGAAAACTGACAACTGACAACTCGTCTCAACTCGTCTCAACTCGTCTCATACCGGGGTCACGATCAGAATGAGGGTGGAGCCGCCGACGGTGAACTCACCCTGGTTCTCCAGAGCGGTCTGGGTGATCGGCTGGTCGCCGACGAAGGTGCCGTTGGTCGACCCGAGGTCCAGGAGGAGGACCTCCTCGCCCCGGACTTCCAGCGCGGCGTGGTTGCGCGAGATCTCCGGGTCGTCCAGCGCGAGATCCACGTCCTCCCGGCCGATCACGATGCGCGGCTTGTCGATGGAGAACATCGTTCCCGCGTCGGGCCCCGCGATCACGGCCAGCGAGAGCTTGAGCTCCTGCGGCAGCTTGAGCGGACCGCTGGGTTGCTTCACGCCGGGCACGGCCACGGGCCCGCGGACGTCGGGCTCGCGGAAGGTTTCGACGGCGCGGCGCGTCATCGTCTCGCCCGCGGCGATCGGCGGGCGCACGGGCTCGACCTCGTCCCGCGTGTCGAACACCTCGAAGATGGCGCGGCACTTCGAGCAACGCAGCTTCTTGGAGGGCTTACCCGCAAAACGCGTCTCGTCGTAGTGATACTTGGCGTGGCACTGATCGCACTCCACGATCACGACGGCCTCCCCGCGGTCTCGGCCAGGCGCATCGGATCCGGCGCCGCGGCCCCGCGAACGGCGGCCACCGCCCGCGCAAGCAGGTCCACGACGCCGGAGATTTCCTCGTCCGTGGTCAGCCGCGAAAGCGAAAAACGGACGACGCACCGCGCCTGCGACTCGGACAGCCCCAGGGCGAGAATCGCGGGCGAGGGCGCCAGCGTCCCGCTGGAGCAGGCGCTGCCCACGGAGACCGCGACTCCCTCAAGGTCCAGCCGAATCAGCAGCGTCTCTCCCAGGGCCCCTTCGAAATAGACCGCGCTCGTGTTGGGAAGCCGAGGCGCCTGCGCTCCGATGATCCGCGCGCCTGGAATCCGTTCCCGGATGCCGTGTTCCAGACGGTCGCGCAGTCCCGCCACCCGCAACGCATCCGATTCCTGGCGTGCCGCGGCCAGGCGCGCGGCGGCGGCGAACCCGATGACGGCCAGGGTATTTTCGGTTCCCGCGCGCAGCCGCCTCTCCTGACCGCCGCCCGGTGTGTGAGGCGCCAGCGAAACGCCGCGGCGGAGGTAGAGCGCGCCGGCGCCCTTGGGGCCGTGCATCTTGTGTGCGGAGATCGACAGCATGTCGACGCCGGAGGCCGAGGCATCCACCGGGATTCGTCCCGCCGCCTGCACGGCGTCGGTGTGGAAGAGACTGCCCCGACGGCGCACCTGAGCCGCGAGCTCCGCGATCGGAAACACGCCCCCGTATTCGTTGTTGGCGGACATGATCGAGACCAAAACCGTTCCCGGCGTGACGGCCTCCAGCACGCGCTCCGGATCGAGGGCTCCGGAGGATTCCGGAGCCACCGCGACCACTTCGATCCTGCCGTCGGACGCCAGGCGCGAGGCGCACTCCCGCACCGAGGGATGCTCGACCGCGGAGATCACGACGCGGCCGGTGCGGCCGGCGCAGGCGCCAAGGATCGCCAAGGCGTTGGATTCCGTGCCGCCGGAGGTCAAAATGATCTCGTCGCGGCGCGCGCCGACGGATTCGGCGATGTGGCCGCGCGCCTGCTCGAGCCGCTGGCGGGCCTGCTGTCCGGCTGCGTGAACGGACGAGGGGTTGCCGTACAGGCCGGCGGCCTCCTCCATCGCCGCCCACGCCTCCGGAGCCAACCGAGTGGATGCGTTGTTGTCGAGATAGATCATCGTTCAGATTCCCGGATTGCCTTCAAAATTATCGCCCCGGAAGGCTCGGGGCCGTAAAGCTTTTCTCAAGGATATAGCCAGATCGAACCGCGGGGTTAAGATCGACAGTCCGATGGCCCGAACGGTCGCCGCCTTCCTCTTCGCATCGTTCCTCGCTCTTTCCGGAGCCGTGTCCGCCGCCAGCGGGCCCCAGTTGAGCGCGGCGGAGCGGGCGCAGCGGCTCAAGGCGCTTCCCGCGGATGATCGCCAGTGGCTCGAGGAGTACGTCGCGCCGATCATTCTGCCCGAGGAGGCGCAGCTCTTTCTGCAGCTGACCGAGCCTCACCAGCGCGAGATCTTCCGCAACGAGTTCTGGGCGCGGCGGGAACGGGAGGGGCTGGCTCCACCGCTGGGGCCGGGCTATCGCAGCCGGTACGACCACTTTCGCGAGGTCGCCGCGGCCGAGTACGACGGCCTGACCCACGATGCGGGAAAGCTGGTCGTTCACCAGGGCGAGCCCGACTCGATCCAGCGATTCGCGGACTGCGGCGAGGTGTTCCGTTCCGTCGAGATCTGGAACTACACGCGGGAGAGCGGCGGGATCGCCAGCCGGCCTCGCTTCATCTTCTACCGGCCGTCCCCCGGCGCGCCGCGAAAGATCTGGTATCCCGCCATTCCGGAGCGCGAGGTCATGGTCGCCTCCGCATGCTTCAAGGGGTTTGCCGAAGCGTGCCAGCGCGCCGCCACGGGGGGCTCGGGCGCGTCGTGCGCCAACCCGCAGAGCGCGTCGGGATGCGCGGGCGCCTGCGCCGTCGCGGAAGCCGCCGCGCAGATCCAGGCCCGCGGCCTCGGCGCGGTGGAGGCCGCCGCCCTGGACGCGCCGCTGCCGGTCGACACCGAAGACCTCGCGAAGCTAGCCGATCGTTTCGCCTCGCTCGGGGACGCGCAGGCCCGTCCCTTGAGCGTCGAGGGACCGGCGGATGCTGCCGCCGCGCCCGCCGCTTCCGCCTCGGCCGCCGCGCCGACGTCCCCTTCGGCCAAGGTCGCTTCGGGCCCGGCCGCGGCGGCCAGCGCGCCCGCCCCGGCCCGCCGCAAACTCTCCAAGAAAGAGGCCCGCGCGCTGACCGAAGCGCTGCCGCAGAAATACAAAGACTTCCTGAATCTCGTGGAACTCATCGTCACGGACGATGAGCGGGAAGTCTTCCTCCAAATTCACGAGGACTATCAGAAGGACAAGTTCATCGAGGCTTTTTGGAAGCGCCGCTCGATCGATGCGCAGGGGCTGCGGACAGACTACCGGGCGACCTATACCCGGCGCGTCGAGCAGGCCGTGGAGCAGTTCCATGACCTCCACAACGACCGGGCGAAGATGTTCGTCATCAACGGCCCGCCGGACGCCGTCATCCCGATCGAGTGCGAGGACGTCTACGTCCCCCTGCAAATCTGGTACTACGACCGCATCGAGGCGCTCAAGAGCAAGGTGTACCTGATCTTCTATCGGCCGGGCAGCATCGGGCCGTACAAGCTATGGCTGCCGCTGGACGGGCAGGGCGTGTTGCTCGTGGGCGTGGGATCCCAGGGCCAGATCGCCGCCGCCCGGGTCCCGGACATCCAGCGTTGCTTCGAGTGGCGCACGGTG
>JBDTXY010000377.1:0-3452 GCA_040005945.1 Acidobacteriota bacterium | reverse complement strand
CGGCCGCCGGCTGTTCGACCAGGGGGCCCTGGCGCAGCTGGTCGTGGTTCAGCTGGCCAGGGATGCCGGATTCACGATCGCCGAGATCCGGTCCCTCGTGACCGAGTTCGGGCGCAATCGCTGGCGGCGCATGGCCCGGCGCAAGCTCGGCGAGATTCGCGAGACGGCGCAGCGGCTCCAGACGATGACGGTCCTCCTCGAACAACTCCTCGACTGCGAGTGCCCGGACATCGAGTTCTGCGGCCGGGCGCTCGCGGGTCTGAAAAACCAGCGCTGAAAATCAAACGGGCGAGCCGAAGGGCTCGCCCGTGATCGTCGCTGGCGGTGCGGGGCCTATCCCTTCGTACCTCCGCCCTTGGGAGCCGGCGCGGGGGCGGCGGGAGCTGGCCCGGCGGGCGTGCCGTTGGGCGCCGTGTTCGGCTGGGCCGCGCCCGGCTGGCCGATTGCCGGCGTGCCGTTGGGACCGATGACCGGAGCCGTCGATCCCGGAGTTCCCGGCTGAGCGAGCACGGGCGTTCCGTTGGGACCGATCGGCTGCGTTGCGCCCGGCGCAGGCGCCGTTTGGCTCGAGCCCGCGACCACCGGCGTTGCGTTGGGGCCGACGTTGACCGTCGAGGGGTTCGCGTTGGTCGGCAGCCCGGTGGCGGGGTCCAGGGTGGGAACGGTTCCGGAGGGCGCCCGCGCCAAGTCTCCGGCAGCGGGAACGAAAGGCTGCCCGTTGGGCAAAGTGCCCGGCGGCACGGCGCCCGGCGCGGTCGTTGCGCCGTAAGCGCCGTTGTTGGCAACGTTCGTCCCGTAGCCGGAGTTGGCTCCGTTGGCCATCCCGGAGGATCCGTAACCGTTCTGTCCGACAACCTGTGAGCCGCTGCCCGTGGGCCCAAGAACCAGGATATCGCCCGGCTGGAGCGGCTGCGCCAATGTCTGAGCGGCGGTCATCCGGCCGCCGACCCGGGCTTTCGCGGCCAACGGGCGCGCAGTGACGTCCGAACCGCTCGCCTGGATGCGAACGATCTCCTCGGCCGGCAGGCCCGTGAGCCCGCGGCCGGAGGCTTGGTGAAACGTCACGACACTGCCTCGCTGCACCGGCACGTCGGTGGCGAAGATGTGCGTGCCGTCGCGCAAGTCGATGCGGAACTGCGCACCGGTCGCGGCGATTGCAGATGCGGAAACCAGAAGAGACAGGCCGAAGCCCAAGGAATTTTTCATGATTGACCTCCAAAGTTTGCTCACCACTCCACCCGGTTCTGACTGCTGCAGGATTCCTGCCAATCGCGACGCAATCCTTGATACAAAGGGCGCCCATGAAACAACGCCAGTGGATTTCATACGCGGCGCTCCTGCTCGCTCTCTCATCCTGCAGCGTCGGGACGAGATCCCCGGGCGCGGCGTCGTCGTCCCGCCCCGCGGCCTCCAATCCTTTCTTCCACGCGAGCACGCTTCCGTTCCAGGCGCCGCCGTTCGACAAGATCCAAGACGGCGACTACGCCCCGGCGATCGACGAGGGCATGAAACAGCAACTGGCCGAGATCGCCGTGATCGCCGAGAGCCCGGAACCGCCGACCTTCGCCAACACGATCGAGCCGATGGAGCGATCCGGAGAGCTCCTGACGCGCGTCGCCAAGGTGTTCTTCAACCTCGCGCAATCCAACACGAACGACGCGCTGCAGAAGATCAAGACCGAGTACGCGCCCAGGCTGGCGGCGCACCAGGATGCGATCCTCTTGAACGCGAAGCTGTTCGCCCGCGTCGAGGCGATCTACGGGACGCGCGACGCGCTGGAGCCCGAAGCGAAGTTCTTGGTCGAGCGCACGTATCGCAACTTCGTGCGGGCCGGCGCGAAGCTGACCGGCGCCGACAAGGAAGCGATGACCCGCCTCAACCAGGAGGAATCCAGGCTGACGAGCGAGTTCGCCGACAAGGTCCTGGCCGACACCAACGCGTCCGCCGTCGTCGTGGACGACCGGTCACAGCTCGATGGCTTGAGCGAAGGCGACATCGCCGCGGCGGCCGAGGCGGCCAAGGAGCGCGGCTTGACGGGAAAGTGGGTGTTGACCCTGCAGAACACCACCCAGCAACCGGCCCTCGGAGGGCTTCAAAACCGCGCCTTGCGCGAGAAGCTCTTCCGCGCGTCCGTGGCCCGCGGCAACCACGGCGGTGAAAACGACACGCGGGCGATCGTGGCGCGTCTGGCCCAGAGCCGGCCGCAGCGCGCGAAGCTGCTGGGCTTTCCGAACTACGCCGCCTACGTGCTGGACGATGAGATGGCCAAGACGCCGCAAGAGGCCGAGCGGCTGCTGACCGATCTGGTGCCGGCCTCCACCGCGAAGGCACGCGACGAAGCGGCACGGATGCAGAAGGTCATCGACGCGGAGAAGGGCGGCTTCAAGCTCGAGGCCTTCGACTGGCAGCTCTACTCGGGGAAGGTCCGCAAGGCCGAGTACGACCTGGACGCGTCGGAAGTCCAGCCCTACCTGGACCTCGAACGCGTCCTCCAGGACGGCGTCTTCTTCGCGGCCAACAAGCTCTACGGCATCACGTTCAAGGAACGCAAGGATCTCCCCGTCTATCACCCGGACGTGCGCGTTTTCGAGGTGACCGACCGCGACGGCAAGCCTCTGGCGCTCTACTACGGCGACTATTTCGCGCGCGCGAGCAAACAGGGAGGCGCGTGGCAGGACACCTTCGTGGATCAGAGCGGGCTGCTCGGGACCAAGCCGGCCGTCGTCACGGTCCTGAACTTCACCAAGCCGGCCCCCGGGCAGCGCGCGCTGCTTTCCTTCGATGACGTCACCGCGCTCTTCCACGAGTTCGGCCACGCGCTGCACGCGATGTTCGCCAACGTGCGCTACCCCACCCTGTCGGGCGTGCCGCGCGACTTCGTCGAATTCCCGTCGCAGATCAACGAGCACTGGGCGCTCGAGCCGACCGTCCTGGCCAACTATGCGAAGCACTACGCGACCGGCAAGCCGATGCCGCAGGCGCTGGTCGACAAGATCAAGAAGGCGCGCACGTTCAACCAGGGCTACGCGACGACCGAGTATCTGGCCGCGGCGCTGCTCGACCTGGCCTGGCACGAGCTTTCCCACGACGCTCCCCTGCAGGAGGTCGGCGCGTTCGAGCCCGCGGCGCTCCAGCGCTTCCACATCGACGTGCCGCAGGTGCCGCCGCGCTACCACACGACGTACTTCTCCCACATCTGGGAAGGCGCCTATGCCGCCGGGTACTACGCCTACCTCTGGAGCGAGCTCATCGACGACGACGCCTACTACTGGTTCAAGGAGAACGGCGGCATGACGCGCGCCAACGGCCAACGCTTCCGCGACATGATCCTCTCTCGTGGCGGCACGCAGGATGCGGCGCAGATGTACCGCGCCTTCCGCGGTCGCGATCCGATCGTCGAGCCGCTGCTCGAAGAGCTGGGCCTGAAGCCGCCCCGGAAGTAGCGGTTCGCT
>JBDTXY010000376.1:0-3464 GCA_040005945.1 Acidobacteriota bacterium | reverse complement strand
CGTGTACTGGCTCTCCGGGACGCGCAGGTTCGCCTTGAGCAGGTAGTCCTCGGACAGACCGGTGTACTCGTGCAGCTTCTTCGCCACGGCGGCCTTGCGCTCCGCCGAAAGCGAATTGCCGGCCATCAACGCGGAGGCGTACTCCCCGGTCGCATAGGCGCGAACCTCGGTGAGAAACGCGGCGAGATCGTGCGGCGGGTTCGGGAGCAGCTTGTGGTACGCGGCGACCGCGGCGTACGCCGGGAGGAAGAGCGGATACGGCCGGTCATTGCCAGGATACGCGAAGATGGCCGACAGATCCATCGCGACGGAGACCAGGACGACCCCGTTGAACGCCATCCCCTTGTTCTGGAGGACGTCGACGATGCCGGCGCCGCGCGTCGTCCCGTAGCTCTCGCCGAGCAGATATTTCGCCGAGTTCCACCGGCCGTTGTCGGTGACGTATTGCCGGATGAACCGCGAGATCGAGTCGATGTCGGGGTCCGCGCCCCAGAAGTCCTTGTCCTTCGCCTCGCCGACCGCCCGGGAGAGCCCCGTGCCGACGGGATCGATCATGACGAGATCGCTCTTGTCCAGGATGCTGTAGGCGTTGTCGACCACGGTGTACGGCGGAGGCGGCGTCGGACCGGCGTCGGCCGTCACGATGCGGCGCGGACCGAGCGCCCCCATGTGAAGCCAGACCGACGAGGACCCCGGACCGCCGTTGAACGCAAACGTGATCGGCCGGCGGCTCGGACCGGACTCCTTCCGCACGTACGCGACGTAGCCCATGCTGGCCCACGGCTCGTCCTTCTCGTTGCGGACGATCAACGTTCCCGCCGTCGCCGTGTAGGCGACGGGCACTCCGCCGACCACGACGCTGTGCTGCGTGACCGACTGCTCGGGCTTCGGCGGTTCCTTCTTCGGCGCGTCGGCCGCGGGCTTGTCGGCCGGCTTCTCCGCCGGTTTGTCCTGAGCCGACAGGACCCGACCCCACGCCGCCAGGGCAAGGACGAGCAATGCGATCTTGTGTTTCACCATTCCTCCTCGATTAAGGCTTCCACCGCTCCCCTCGCACACGGTCACTTCAGCCCTCGTGCCACGTTGAGCTCGGAGAAGGCTCGCCGGATTCGGTAGACGTAGTGACGTCCGTCGCGCGTCAGGTGCACGTTGCCGTAGAGCAGTCCGAGCGGATCCGCCGCGAGCTCCTTCCAGGCCGAACGTGTGCCCGTCGAAAGCTCCACGCGCATGATGCGCGCCGGCCAGGTTCGATCCCATACGAAGATCGCGTTCCCTCCCGTCTCCCATTGCAGCGGGATCTCGTGAGTGATTGTGCCTCGGACCGGAATCGGAGATTCTCCGAGCGGATGGATCAGGATCCGGCCGTCCTCGCCCACCGCGGCGACCGCTTTGCCGTCCGGGGAGAGAACGCCGAGGCTCGCTCCCTCGGGTGTGGCGGGACGAATCGATCCGCCGCCGGCGAGATCGGCCAACCACAACCGCGGGCGCTTCCCGGGCTCGGAGGCGGGAATCAGCAGTTTCGTTCCGTCCGACGACCACCTCGCCTTTTCAAACGGCGTGGTCCAAGGCTTGAGCGTCCCGATCGAGACGGGCCGGGGATCTCCGGGTCCCGTCGGCACGAGGGTCAGTCCGAGCTTCCCCACTCCCGCCGGAACGATGCTCAGTACCCACCGGCCGTCGGGAGATACGCCGAACCCCACACCGGGGCCCAGGCGAACCGGCGAGCCCTCGGCGGCGCGGCGGTAGTAGAGGAAGGGTTCGGGTTCCGCGGTCTGCTCGTGGCCCGCGTAGACGACTCCGTCGTCCGAGATGCCGCTCAACGCCTCGTCGCTCCACGTGGTCAGCTCCCTCTCATTCGTATCGCCTTGGAGGAGTCCGCCGATCTCACCCCGCCAATCCTCTCCGCTGACGAGAACCTCTCCGGAGGCGGAGATGTCGTGGAGGCGTAGGTAGATCGGAGCGCCGTAGACGAGGCGCGGCGAGTCGCCGGGCTTGAGGGCCCAGACCTGATGCCGCGGCACAGAGTTCGCGCTGCCGCTCTCCTGGCCGCCCGTGAAATAGATTTCCTTCCCGTTTGCCGACCAGGCCAGTCCCTGCGCGCCCAGCCATTTTCGCGTCAGCCGCCTTGGTGGGCCGCCCGCGTCCGCGAGCGATATGTAGCCGTCGTCGTTGCCGTACGCGGGGTGCTCGATGAACGCGACGCGTCTGCCGTCTGGAGAAATGCGGGGATGGCTGACCCAGCCCTCGGTCTGCAGAGTCTGCTTCCCGAGCGGGAACTCGAGACGCTGCTGATTGCCGATCTCCCGCACGACCGCCAGCGCCTTGCCGTTGGGCGAGATGTCGGCGTCGCCGACGTTCTCCAGGATCTCCCGTGGCGCGCCTCCGCCAAGCGGCGCGCGGGCCAGAGTCCCGCTGCGGACCCAGTAGCCCCGGTGCACGCACTGCAGCAGAAGGAGCATCTCCCCCGTGCGCGAGATCCCGAGTACCGTCGCCGGCGGCAGATCGAGGGTCCGAGACTCGATCGAGTCGAGCCGAGTCGAGGAGACACGAACCGGCTCCCCGCGCCGGGACGAGCCATAGATGACGGTCTGTCCATCCGGGGAGAACCGCGCGGATTCCAGATACCCGCGATGGAAGGTGAGCTGGCGAAAATTCGGCTGCTCGGGACGTTGGAGCATCCGGCCGGCCGTGATCCCCGCCGCCAGGAGAATCAGCCCCGCCAGAGCTGCGAGAGCGGCGGGGACGGCGCGCCGTCGCTTCGGCGCCTCAACGACGATTCGCGGCGCGCTCGAACCGCCCATTGCGGTCTCCAGAGCGAACGCCAGGTCGTGGGCCGTGTCGAAGCGCTCTTCGGGCCGCTTTTCGAGGCAGTGCCGCAAGATTCGCTCGACGGCCGGAGAGAACTTCCCGCTGGCCTCCGACAGCTCCGGCGGATCCTTCTGCGCGATCGCGGCCATCGTCTCCGCCGCCGAGTCGCCGCGGAACGCGCGCTGGCCCGAGAGCATCTCGTAGAGGACGGATCCGAACGAGAAGATGTCGGAGCGAGGATCGGCGGGCTTGCCCCGCACCTGCTCGGGCGACATGTAGCCGACCGTTCCCATCACGGTACCGGGCTCCGTTGCGGCGACGGCCGTCGGCGACTTTGTTCCCGCGTCGTCGGGAACGGCGACCTTCGCCAATCCGAAGTCCAGGATCTTCACGCGACCGTCGGAGGTGAGGAAGATGTTCTCCGGCTTCAGATCTCGGTGGACGATCCCCTTCTCGTGGGCCGCCGCGAGGCCCTGAGCGATCTGCAGGCCGAACTCGAGGGCCTTGCGCGCGGGCAGCGGACTCTCTTCCAGCCGCTGGCGGAGCGTCTCGCCAACCAGGAGCTCCATGACCGCGTAGGTCGCGCCTCCGTCCATGCCAAGGTCGTAGATGCCGAGGATGTTCGGATGCGACAGCGCGGCGACGGCCATCGCCTC
>JBDTXY010000375.1:0-3475 GCA_040005945.1 Acidobacteriota bacterium | reverse complement strand
TACGGCGTCAGGATGTGGAACGTCGCGCACTCGAGCCGGTTCTCCTCGATCCACTCGGCGGTCTTCACGAAGACGTCCTTGCGGTCCTGATCGAAGCCGAGGACAAAGCTGCCGTTCACCTGGATCCCGTGGTCGTGAAACAGGGCGACGCGCCGCGCATAGTCCGCGGTGCGGGGCGTGCGCTTGCGCGCCTCCTTGAGGTTGTCGTCGGAAAGCGATTCGAAGCCGATGAAGACTCCCGTGCAGCCGGCGAGGGCCATCTCGCGGACCAGCGTCGGGTCGTCCGTGACGTCCAGCGTCAGCGCCGCGCTCCAGATCTTCCCGAGAGGAGCGAGGGCCCGGCAGAGCCGGCGCAGGTATTCCGGCTTCGAGCCGAGGTTGTTGTCGATGAACACGCCGTAGGGCTGGTCGTCGTCGAGAAACTCGCGCGCGACCTGCTCGACGTCCCGCACCCGGTACGGCATCTTGAGGCCGTCGGTCGAGAGATAGCAGAATCCGCATCGATTGTGGCAACCCCGCGTGGCGATGAGGCTCGACGTGGTCAGAAAGCTCCCGCGCGGTAAGAGGTCTCTCCGCGGCGGAGGGTCATCCCGATAGGCGTTCTCGTACGTCGCGCGATACACGGGCTTCAGCCGGCCATCCTCCGCATCCCGCAGGATCGACGGCCACAGCTGCACGCCGTCCCCGATCGCGAGCGCATCGGCGTGCGGCGCGGCCTCCTCGGGACAGGAGAGCACGTGCAATCCTCCGAGCACGACGCGCGAGCCTCGGGCCCGATACCAGGCCGCCAGGGCGTAGGCACGCCGCGCAAACGTCAGATGCACAGTGATTCCGACGACGCGGGGCGTGGGGTTCGCCGGCGGCGGCCCCTGGAGGAGGTTCTCGTCCCAGTACTTCACGGTCCACTCCGGAGGCGTGGCGCCGGCCACGCTCGTCAACGCGAGGGTCGGGGTCAGGACGTGCTTGCCGAAGCTCGCATGCGCGTCCTTCGGGTAGAAGGGGTTGATCAGCAGCGCCAGCCGCCGCTCGATCGGAGCCGCGGGAAGATCCGGATCCAGCGGGGGCGGCGTGCGCATCTCCTCGGGCAGCCAGAGCGGCCGCGGCTTACTCTCGAACGGCTCCTCCGGAGACGGCGAGCGCCTCCTCATGCCAGCCCGGATGAACGGAGATCGGCGGGAAGAGCTCCGAAGCGGCGTTCGCGTGTGTGAAAGTCGGCGACGGCCGCGGCGAGGTCCGTCTCGTCGAAGTCCGGCCACATGCGGGGCAGGAAACAGAGCTCGGCGTACGCGCTTTCCCAGAGCAGGAAATCGCTCAACCGGCGCTCCCCGCCCGTCCGGATCAGCAGATCCACGTCCGGTCCGATCTCCGTGCCGCCGGCGAAGGCGACTCGTTTCCGAAATGCATCGATGCTCGCTTCGCCTTCCGCGGGGAGCGCTCGGGCCGCGCGGAGGATCGCGCCCCGCGCGGAGTAATCGATCGCCAGCCGTAGATGAAGTCTCGACCCCTGAGCCGTCGCGGCCTCGGACGCACCGATCGCGGTGACGAGGCTGCCGGGAAGCCGGTCGCGCCGGCCGATCACCGAGAGACGGACGCCGTTCTGCCGGAGCTCCTCCCGCTCGGACAGCAGGTAAGTCCCGAAGAGACGCAGGAGCGTATCGACCTCTCGTTGCGGCCGTTTCCAATTGTCGGAAGAGAAGGCGAAGAGTGTGAGCGTCGTGACGCCGAGCGACGGCGCCGCGCGCACCGTTCGACGGACCGCGTGAGCCCCGCGCCGGTGGCCCTCGGCCCGGCCCATTCCCCGCGACGTCGCCCAGCGCCCGTTGCCATCCATGACGATGGCGACATGGAAAGGCGCTTCGATTCCAGACGGGGTCTGTCGGTCCACGGGGATTCTCCTTCCCGATGGGCGCAGATCCTAGCCCGCCGTACTCTGAGCCGTCAAGTACTTTTTACCGTAAAGTTGATTCAGAAATCGGAGACGACGCAATCGGACTTTCCGCTGAACGGCGCTCGGTCATCCGACGAGGTCCTTGCGTGGACAGGGACGATTTCCGCACTGGCTCGTGCAGAGCGTGGCGCCGTCGCGGGGCGCCGGAACCAACCCTCAGATCTTGACATGCGACCCCGCCCGCCAGCGTGGGTCCAGTCACGCAATCCATTGAACGTCGAAAACACTCCGGAGCAATTCACTCCGCAGGAGGGGTGAGTGGCATCGAATCGTGCCGGACGAGCACTGGCAACGTGCGGCGGCCACGGACCCTCCACAACCAATAGAGCATCGCGCCGAACAGCAGCAGGATCGGCAGCGCGCGCATCGGTCCTGTCGTGAATGGCTCGGGAAGGATTTTCGCGACGCGCTCACGGACCGAGAAGAACGAGCCGGCCGCGATGAACAGGGCGAAGCACATCCGCCACAGATGGCGCGCCAGGCGGGGGCGGCCGCTCGGCGCGCCGGATCGCAGGATGCGCACGTCGCCGGCCGCCGCCAGGATCATGATGGTGGCGAGGAAGAAGTGCATCCCGAACGGCACGCCCTTGAGAACGCCGCCCGGGCTGTTGAACGCCTTCACCCCGCCCAGGATCGAGAGGAGCGCCAGTCCGGCCACGACCGTCAGCGCGACCATATCTAAACGGCGGGTCCAGGCGGACACGGGTCGGACGGTCGTCAGCGCGGTGACCACGAAGTAGACCGCGATCAGGCCGCCCCCCACGTTCCCGAGCATCGCGGCGCTGCTGCCCATGACGAGCATCGCGAACACGAACAGCAGCCCGCTGCGGCGGTGGACAGTTCCGCCTTTCTTCACCAGCAGAGCCACGGCGCCGAGAACGAGGGCCAGCCCGCCCGCGGCCACGTGGATCGGTAAGACCAGGTTCATTTGCTAGCAGACTGCTGAGAAATGGTGTGAGGCGGCGTTGCGAGAGCGGCGCCAGCTGCAAGGCGCCGCGACGAAGGCGATGCGCTGTGCATCGGCGAGGAGCGGGAACGACGCAGATGGCCCCGCGCCGCCGCAACCGCTTGCGGTGGCTGGCCTTTTGCTCGCGACGCCCTTACTGGGATAGACATGCCGTTCACCTTACGCACGCTTGCCGCGCGACTTGCAAAAGGCCAGACACGACGTCCGCATCCTTTTTCAGCAGCCTGCTAGGTCCTCGCCTGGCCCCGCCGCAAGCTCCACAGCAACTGCGCCGAGAGGATGGCGGAGAAGAGCCCGGTCACGCCGATCGCGATCAGCGTCCAGATGAAGAAGAGACTTCCGCTGGACGTGGCGATCCCGCTGGCAATGCCGACACCCTTCCCCCTCATGTGGGCGAGGGGGACGACCAGCGAGAAGAGCCCGCCGAGGAGGGTGATGATGTAACCCGATCGCCGTCCGGCGAGCACGAGCGTTCCGTACATCCAGAAGACATAGATCGGTATGGCCGAGAGGTTCCAGAGCTTTCCCGGCTCCATCCCGCGGACGATGTCGTCCGCCAG
>JBDTXY010000374.1:0-3476 GCA_040005945.1 Acidobacteriota bacterium | reverse complement strand
GGGCCGCAGGTCTTCCTCCACGACGAGGTCTCGACCGAGCTGCGCTGGGCGGACATGGCCGGGCAGTACACGCGCTGGGGCGACGTGCGCGCATTGCTCACGACGGCCGACGACCGCTACGTCGTCCTCAAGGGCGGCGACGCGGTGCGACTGGAGTTCGACGCGATGGCGCTCCCGCCGGTCCAAGACGGCTTCGTCCGCGACTATCTCATCGCGCTCGACGGCTGGGACAAGGACGCCGACAAGAACACGGTGGCCGGGCAGACGGTCGAACCGCTGCCGTTCCATGGCATGGACGACGCGCGGTACGGCGAGCTGGCGTTTCCGGAGAGCCCGGACCACCGCGACTTCGTCCGCGAGTACTTGACGCGCCGCGGCGGTCCGGAGGAGTTCCGGGACGCGGTGCGGGGGAACCGCCGATGAGACGGGCGTCGCTCCTCTTCGCGGCTACGGCGGCGGCGGTTCTCGCGTCGCCGGCCTCGACGGGCGCCTTCCGCGACGCCACGCGCGGTTCCGGCATCGCGATGAAGGTCGCCACCGACCTGCCGCGGCTCAAGCTGATCGGCACGATGTCCGGGGGCTGCGCGATGGGCGACTTCGACGGCGACGGCCGGCCGGACCTCTACGTGACCAACTCGACGTCCCACTGGGGCAAGCCCAACACGGAGCACTGCGGCCGGCTCTTTCACAACGTGGGCGGCGGCCATTTCCAGGACGTGACCGCGGCCTCCGGCATTCGCGCCTGCGGACTGGGCATGGGGGCGTTCTGGGCGGACCTGGACGGAGGCGGCCGCGCCGACCTGTACCTGACCAACGTCGGAGCCAACGCCGTGTGGTGGAACCGCGGCGACGGGACCTTCGAGGAAGGGAAGGACACGGGCCTGGAGGACCCCCTCTTCTCCGTGGGCGCCGCGTTCCTGGACTACGACGGCGACGGCCGGCTGGACGTCGCGGTGGCCAACTACCTGGACTCGACGCCCGAGTGGGAGGCCTCGCAGCCGCAGTTGCAGCTGCGCGTGCCGGAGGACTACATCGGCCAACCCTCGCACCTCTTTCACAACGAGGGCGGGCGAAAGTTCCGCGACGTGACGGCCGCCGCCGGCCTGGCCATCCCGCCGGCGGAGACCAAGACGCTTTCGATCGCGGTCTTGGACTACGACGCCGATGGATGGAGTGACCTCTACTTCGTCAACGATCGCGCGGGCAACCGGCTCTTTCGCAATCGCGGCGACGGCACGTTCGAAGAGGTCACGGCGGAGACGGGGGCCGGAGTGCTGGGGGATCGCCCGCGCGCGGGCATGGGAGTCGCGGCCGGCGATCCGTTCGGCGACGGCCGCGAAAGCCTGTTCGTAACCAATTTCGGAGCCGAGCCCAACAGCCTCTACCGCAACGTGCAGGGCGCGCTCTTCGAAGATGCGGGCTCCGCCGCCGGCGTCTCCGGCGTCGGAGAGCCCTACGTGCGTTGGGGAACCCACTTCGCCGACTTCGACAATGACGGCTGGCTGGATCTGTACGCCGCGGGCGGCCATCTGGCGCCGCGCATCGTCCGGATGCTGGGCCACTACAAGCGCGGATACGCGGCGTACGTCGACGCCGGCGAGAAGGCATTCGCGCAACCCACGGTCCTCCTCCACAACCGCGGCGCCGGGCGCTTCGAGGCGTGGGCCGATCCCGGCGAACTGTCGAAGCTCCGCATGGCGGCGCGGGGCACCGCCGTCGGCGACGTAGACGGCGACGGCGCCCTGGACCTCGTGATCGTGGACCTGGCCGGCCCCGTCCGCGTCCTTCACAACACCGCGGGAGCCGGGCGGGGCTGGCTCGAAATCGCGCCGCGTCCCGGCGCCGATCGGAGAACCGTCCTGGGAACGCGCGTCCGCGTCACCTCCGGCGGCCGCGCGCAGACGCAGGTGTTCCGCGTCAGCGCCTCCTACGCCTCGGGATCGCTCGTGCCGCTCCACTTCGGTCTCGGCGCAACGGAGGGCGCGGACGAGGTGGAGGTGCGATGGCCTTGGGGTCAGGCGCAGGTGTTCGCGAAGGTCGCGGGCGGGCGGGCGTACGCGATCGCGCCGGGCGGCGCGCTCGGGGCGGCGGGTGTAGGATCCGCGCCGGCGAAAGTTCCATGATTCCCATCGGCGACGACAATTCCGACCGCGTCCGCGCGCCGCTGGTCAACTGGCTGCTCATCGCGGCCAACCTCTTCGTGTTCATCGCCCTGCAGGGCCTGGGCGCGAACCAGCGATTCACCATGGCCTACGCCACGGTCCCCGCGGAGATCCTGACCGGCCGGGACATTGCGGCGCCGATTCCGATTCGCGACGCCTACGGCCGCACCGTCGAGGAGTTGAACCTGGAGCCCACGCCGATCCCGGTCTATCTGACGCTCTTGACCGCGATGTTCATGCACGGCGGAATCGCCCACATCGCCGGCAACATGCTGTACCTCTGGATCTTCGGCGACAACCTGGAAGACGCCATGGGGCATGGGCGATACCTGGTCTTCTATCTGCTGACGGGGACCGTCGCCTCGATCTCCCACGTGCTGGTGACCGCGTTGTCGGGCGCCAACCCCCTGATCCCGTCGCTGGGCGCCTCCGGCGCGATCTCCGGCGTGCTCGGCGGCTACATCCTGCTGTTCCCGCATCGCCGCGTCCGCGTGCTCTTCCTCTACCAGATCATGCAGGTTCCCGCGATCGTGGCGATTGGGCTCTGGTTCCTGTTCCAGCTCGTCAGCGGCGCGGGCATGATCGGCGGTGACACGGGCGGCGTGGCCTACGGCGCCCACATCGGCGGGTTCATCGCCGGATTGTTGCTGGTCAGGCTCTTCGACACGCGCCCGCGCGCGATCCTTCCGGGCGCCTGAGCGTCACGGCTCCCAGGTCTTCTCGAAGACGCGCTGGGTCTTGATCTCCTCGAAGCCCAATCCCCGGTAGAACCGGTGCGCGCGCTCGCGGACCACGTTGGAGCGCACGCGCAGAGCCGAGCACTTCCGCTCGCGCGCCCACCGCTGCGCCTCGGCGACCAAGGCGCGCCCGATGCCCCGGCCGCGGACGTCCTCGTCGACGACGAGGCCCGCGATCTCCGCCTGGCGCGGGGATTCGAAGATCCTCGGGAGGCTGATCTGCAGCCACGCCACCACCCGGTCCCCCGACTCCGCCACGAAGAGGCCGTGGTCGGCGTGATCCGCGATCTCCGCCAGCCGCGCCTGCGCCTCCTCGGGCGACATGCGGTAGCCCAGCTGTGTCGAGAGCCGCGCCAGATCGGCGCGGTCGGACGCGCGGGCGTCCCGGACCACGAAGGCGTCGCTCATCGTTTTCGACGGCTCACGGCCGCGGGTGCGCCTTGAAGAACCCCCAGATCGTCTCCGAGGCGTCGGAAATCGCGGCGGGCTCAGCGCGAGAGACACGGTCCCTCACAGCGCGAGAAGAACCATCCGGCGGGTCTCGAGCGGGTTTCGCATGCATCCTTTTAGGGATTCG
>JBDTXY010000373.1:0-3477 GCA_040005945.1 Acidobacteriota bacterium | reverse complement strand
GCCCGGCGCACATGCATGCCATTGTCTCGGCCCGCGGCTACCAGCAGGTCATCACGCACGTCTTCGTGGACGGCGACCCTTACCTCGACGGTGACGCGGTATTCGCGGTCAAGAACTCCCTCGTCGGCAAATACAGGAAAGTCAACGACGCGGCGCTCGCGAAGAAGCTTGGCCTGTCGAATCCGTTCCAGAGGCTGGAATTCGATTTCCGCCTCTCGCCCGGCAAGGGAACCAGAGCGCGGAAGAAGATCGCCGCCAGCGATGTCGTAGCATGATCTGACCCGCAATCCGCTTTGGCGCCGGTCTGCGCGATCACCTTCGTCCACCGTGCGAGCTCGCTCTTGATGTACGCGCCGAACGCCTCGGGCGTTCCCGCAACGACTTCGCCGGCATCGGCGGTGAGGGGCTCGTTCACGTCCGGCTGCGCAAGTATGCGCACGACGTCGGCGTGGTGGTGGGACCCGAAGTGGATCGACGACAACATCAGCCCCAAGCTCGCAGGTCGGAGCAGCGAGGCGGTCGCCGAATCGCAGCGTTCGGCACGGCCGCGCAAAGCCGCGACTCGCCGGGGTTGAACTCGGCTACGTCGCACGCTCGTAGCGGTAAACCCTGCGCGCCGCGTGCTATGCTCCAAACCCTGAGAGCGCCAGGCACCGGCCCGGAGCGGTGCGAACACTCTAGGCGTGCGCAGACCAATCCAGTCGCACAGCGAGGTCGCTCATGGCGCAGGTCGTGCTGAGGGAGCTCAACAAGAAGTACGACGAGGTGCACGCCGTCAGGGACGTCAACCTGACGATCCGCGACAAGGAGTTCATGGTCCTCGTCGGGCCGTCGGGCTGCGGCAAGACCACGACGCTCCGCATGATCGCAGGTCTCGAGCAGATCACTTCCGGCGAGATCGCCATCGGCGACCGAATCGTCAACGATCTGCCGTCCAGGGACCGCGACATCGCCATCGTGTTCCAGAACTACGCTCTGTACCCGCACATGAGCGTGTACGACAACATGGCCTTCGGCCTCAAGATGCGGAAGTTTCCCAAGCCGGAGATCCAGAAGCGCGTCCAGGACGCCGCCGAGATACTCGACATCCAGGAGCTGCTCGCGCGCAAGCCGCGCCAGCTCTCGGGTGGCCAACGCCAGCGCGTCGCCCTGGGCCGCGCCATCGTGAGGCACCCGCAGGTGTTCCTGTTCGACGAGCCGCTGTCGAACCTCGACGCCAAGCTGCGCGTGCAGATGCGCGGCGAGTTGAAGCGCCTCCACCAGCGTCTCGAGACCACGGCGATCTACGTCACCCACGACCAGGTTGAGGCGATGACGCTTGGGTCACGGGTCGTGGTCATGAAGGACGGCTGGGTCCAGCAAGTGGGCGAGCCCATGGAGGTCTACGCCAAGCCCCAGAACAGGTTCGTCGCGGGCTTCATCGGATCGCCGTCCATGAACTTCATTCCCGTCACGCTGACCGACGGCAGCGGCGCGCTATTTGCCGAGACCGGCGGCATCAGGATCAAGGTGCCCGCCGCGTGCACGCAGAGCCTGATGCCCTACAAGGGCCAGGGCGTGGTGTTGGGCGTTCGCCCGGAGGACCTTCGCGTCGGCGCGAGCTCCGATTCCGCGGACCTCTCCTTCGAGACCGTGGTCGAGGTCGTCGAGCCTCTCGGCTCCGAAATCCTGCTGGACACCAAGGCCGCGGGGCAGCAGATCGTCGCCCGCGTCGAGCCCACGGTCAGAACGCAGCCGCGCGAGAAGATCCGCCTCACATTCATCCCCGAGCGCATCCACTTCTTCGACGCGCAGACGGAAGCAGTCATCAAGTAGCCTCGCGTCGCGCGCACGGTTTAGCTTGACACCTGACTTTGAGCCAGCCAACCTAGATTGCCGCATCCATCGACCCGAGGGAGGAGCTCATGGACGTGATCACCCGCCGCCGCTTCCTGACCAGAACCGGTGGCCTCGTAGGCATTCTCGCGACCGGCATCCCGCCCGCGCTGGGTCAGCAGCGCCAGATTTCCTACCTCTGCTGGAACAATTTCGCTCCCGCCTCGGACAAGAAGCTGGCAGAGATCGGTCTGCGCTTCACCAAGGACACCGGCATCAGGATTCGAATCGACCATATCGCGGCACCCCAGCAGGCCGCCAAGTACGCCTCCGAGGTGCAGACGCAGGCCGGCCACGATGTCGTGGAGATGCGCATGCACTTTCCGTGGCTCTACGAGCCTCAGCTCGTGGACGTGTCCGATCTGGTGAAAGAGCTCGAGAAGAAGTACGGGCCGTCGCTCTCGTCGGCGCGGGAGACCGCCATGGTCAAGGGGGTGTGGCGCGCGGTGCCGCAATATCGCACCTTCTTCGTGGCCGCCTATCGGGAGGATCTCTTCAAGCAGGCGAGCCTCAAGGTCCCCGACACTTGGGAAGACCTCTACACGGCCGGCAAGGAGCTGAAGAAGATGGGGCATCCGATCGGGATCCCCATCAGCCAGAACTACGACTCGATCTCCACGGCAGGACCCGTGCTCTGGTCTCTGGGGGGCAAGGAGGTGGACAAGGACGGCAAGACCGTCGCCATCGGCGGCCCGCAGACGGTCGAAATGGTGGAGTGGTACAAGAAGGTGTACCGCGACTGCATGGAGCCGGAGGTGCTCTCCTGGAATGACGCCAGCAACAACGAGTCCCTCCAGCAGGGCAAGGCGGGATGGATCCACAACCCGGTGAGCGCCTACATCGTTGCCCGCAACAACAAGCTGGCGACGGCAGACAGCATCAACCATCACCGGAGCCTTGCCGGGCCCAACGGCCAGCGTCACGAGACCGACGTGCCGCGCCACATCGGCATCTGGAAGTTCTCGAAGAACGTCGAGCCGGCCAAGGAATGGATCCGCTACCTGCTTGGCAAGCGCGAGGTCTACGACGAGTACATCATGTCGGGCGACGCTTTCAACCTTCCCGTGTACACGAGCCTGGTCGACCATCCCGTGCTTAAGACCGATCCGAAGTTCGCCGCGCTCAAACAGGAAGGCGTCCAGTTCCATTGCTACGGCTGGCCCGCGCCCCCGAGCGACAAGATCCAGCTCATCACCAATTCGTACATCCTGCCCAACATGATCGCCAAGGCGGTCACCGGCACGTCCACCAAGGAATCGATCGCCTGGGGTGCGAACGAGATGAAGAAGATCCTGGCCGGGTAAGGAGCGGAACCCGATGGACGTCGCAGACGTAGGCGTCATCGCCGCGGCCCCCCGGCCGCGATTCCGATTGCGTCTGCGGGAGTGGCTCAATCGCGAGGGCGTTCTCGGCCCGGTGTTCGTGGCGCCGGCCCTGCTGCTGTTGCTCGGGCTCGTGGCCTATCCGTTCTGCATGGCGCTCTACTTCTCGCTGTCGGACGCCTTCATCGGACGGCCCAGCCAGTTCATCGGAATCCGGAACTTCGTGAACCTCTGGGACAGCGATGCCTTCCGCCAGACTTTCCAGAATGCCTTCGTCTTC
>JBDTXY010000372.1:0-3480 GCA_040005945.1 Acidobacteriota bacterium | reverse complement strand
CGCAGCGGAGGCGACGTGAATGCCCGGTGCGGAGGAATCGGAGGAAACAAGCGCCAGCGCGCAGAACCGAGCCGGGACTCGGGCGAAGCCCCGTTGGGCGCTAATCCCGGGCTTCCTCCGCGCCGGGTCTAAGAGATAGACGCGTGTCTTCAATCTCGGTTTACGGGATTGCTCCTTCTCGGAGGCCCCGTCTCTTGCGTTCGGTGAGCCGCGAGGGCGAGGATACGATTCCGGCATGGAGCATCACCTCGACCCCGGTTTCCTGCTGGCCTTTGCGGCGGCGCTCGTCGGGGCCAAGCTCCTAGGAGAGCTCGCCGAGCGGATCGGTCAGCCCGCCGTTCTGGGAGAGCTCCTGGCCGGAGTGGCTCTGGGACCTTCGGTTCTGGGTCTCGTGCCTTTATCGGAGGGGATCTTCCTCCTCGCCCAGATCGGAGTGGTGCTGCTGCTGTTCGAAGTCGGGCTCGAAACCGACCTCGAGGAGCTCCGCCGCGTCGGAGCTCCAGCTCTCCTGGTCGCGCTCCTGGGAATGATCCTGCCCTTCGTCGGAGGCGCGCTGGTCACGGCGCTGCTGGGCTACTCGGCGCTGACGGCCGCGTTCGTCGGCGCGGCCCTGATGGCCACCTCCATCGGCATCACCGCGAGGATCCTCCGGGAGCTGAACATGCTTTCGACGCGGGAGGGCCAGATCATTCTGGGAGCGGCAGTGGTCGACGATGTCCTCGGACTCGTCGTCCTCGCGGCCCTGAGCCAGATCGCGGACCATGGATCCGTCGCGATGGGGTCGGTCGTCAAGGCGACTGGAATGGCAATCGGATTTCTCGCGGCGGCGATCGCGCTCGGGATTCCGTTCGGACGCCAGCTCGTCCGCGTCGTCGGTCGCGCCGCGGTGCGCGGCATTCTCGTGGCGGCCTCGGTGGCGCTGGCTCTACTCCTGGCCTTTGCGGCCGCGAAGTCGGGCTCGGCGCCGATCGTCGGCGCATTTGCGGCCGGCCTGGTTCTCGCCCGAACCAACCGCCGGCACGAGATCGATGCCGCGGTGAAGCCGATCGTGGATATCTTCGCCCCGCTGTTCTTCGTCTTCGTGGGAACGCAGGTCAACGTGGCCTTCCTGAACCCCTTCCTCGCGGAGAACCGGGCGGTCCTCCTGCTGGCCTTGCTGCTGACGGTCGTCGGTGTCCTCGGCAAGATGGCGGCCGGTTGGGGCGCATGGGGAGGAGTCCGGCGCGCCTTCATCGGCGCGGGGATGGTCCCCCGGGGCGAGGTCGGCCTCGTCTTCGCGTCCGTGGGCCGGGCTTCGGGAGCTCTCCCCGACCGCGTCTTCGTGGCGGTCGTCCTGACCGTCTTCGCGACCACCTTCCTCGCCCCGCCCTTGCTTAAAGTTCTTCGGCCGCTAAGGGTGGGACCGCCCAAGACCAGCGCCGGTTAGAGCGCGCTGATCCTTTACAGGTGTTGAACCAATCCCGTCCGCTCCACGCCTGCGCTGAGAATGAACATCGCGAGCACCGTAATGGCGGCGGGATGGCTGAATCCCGAGATCGTCTCGTCCGGATCGACGTCGGGGATCGGGCCCAGGATGAGCACCGCCGCGAGCATCGCCAGAGCCACGAAATCCACCGGATAGACCTCGAGCGCGAAGAGCGCCATCGCTCCGACTAGCAGGGCAAAGGCGAGGAACATGGAGAAGGTCACGGCGACTCCTCCTGTCGAGGGGATAGCCCCATGGCCCGCACCGACGGTCCCCGCGTCAGGTCTCGCCGTCGCGCGGCCGCGTGGGGCCGCGAGCCAATTGAGCCCCTCGAAAGATCGCACGTGCACGTCTCTCTGCGGGAACGGAACCTGGATGCCTCGCGCCTTGAGCGCGTCGTGGACCAAGAAGTTCAGCTCGCTACGGAAGGCGCCAGGACGGTTCAACATCGACGCCGTCCAGCACAGCAGATCGAAGTCGAGCGAAGAATCCCCGAACTGGCGAAACCAGACGTCCGCGGGCGGCTCCCTCAGCACGCTCGTGCTCTGGCCGGCCGCATCGATCAGGGCGGCGACGACGGCTCTCGGGTCGCTGCCGTAGGCCACCGAGACGGGGATACGGTAGCGCACGCGCCGACCGGGCGGCATCGCCGTAGGGACGGCGCGCCGGCGGGGCGTCCCCTGACCGATCCGAGTCCTACTCGCCGAACACTTGCACTTCGAGGCGGCCCTTCCCCCGGGCCTTGATCGAATACATCAAACCGTCGGCCAGACGCACCATCTCCTCCGGGGACTCCGGAGGGGCACGAAATACGACCGCGCCCATGGAAAACGTCGCGTCCCAGCGCTCCCGCACAAGCGCGGCTTTGAGCTGCGCCTCGAGCTTCCGCAGCGTCGCCGTCGCTTCGGCCGGCCCGGCCTCGGGAAGCAGCACACAGAACTCGTCGCCGCCCAGACGGGCGACGAGATCGGTCGCGCGAATGGCGTTCTGGATCGTCGCCGCGGTGAGAGCCAGGAGACGGTCGCCGCCTTCGTGGCCGTTGCGGTCGTTGACGGCCTTGAAATCGTCGAGATCGATATAGGCAATAGTCAGGGGGCGTTGGTAGCGGGCCGCGCGGCTGAGTTCCAGCCGGGCGTTTTCGAAAAAAGCGTGGTGGTTCGGTATCCCCGTCAGGGAATCGGTGCGCGCCAGGAGCTGCTCGCGGGTATGTGCCCGGCGCAGCGCGGAGAGTAGCGAACCGAACACGAGAAAAACACCGAGCAGCAGAAGACTGTTCGAGTAGAGGATGGCGTCCCGGGAGAAGGTGTGCCCGGATTCTCGCGCGGCCACCAGCCAGGCAAGCGCGCTGATCGCGGAAATCGCCAGGCCGCTCCAATTGCCTGCGAACCAGGACAGAAGAGCGATCGGAATGAGGAAGAGAAACGAAAATCGAAGCTGCCACCCGGTGCGATAGCCCAGGAGGGCGATCGCGGCCACCATCAGCAGGGCGCAGCCGAAGAGGATCGGCGTGGGCACCCGGTTCACCCGGCCGAGCCACTCGTTTCGAGCCTTCATTCTCTGGCGAGCATTATGGCGGATAGCCGCCTGTCAATTCGCGCGACTCTCCGGCGGCCGCCAAGACTTCGGCCTCGTCGATCCGAGGCAGCGTTTCGTTGCGGGGGGCGAGGGATCAGGAGCGAAGCGGCGGTGGCTTTGGTTTTATGTCTTGACCTGGGGCGGGGGTGGGGGAATTTCTGTGGCCATGGCGCTCTCGCTCGCCACCTTTCCCGGGCGAAACACGATCCTCCGGGCCACTTACCTGATCGTCGTATTTTCCCTGGTTGTCCAGGGCCTGACCATCACCCCCTTGACGCGCGGCTGCTGAGGAAGAAGTCGACCGCCTGAGGCTCGGGAGACGGGATAGTGCTCGCTCTTCCCACGCTATCCCGTCGCAAGCTCCTCGCGCACACGGGTCAGGCAGCTCTCGAACCGCGCCCGGTCGTCGGGGAACTTCAGGGTGCTGCCGGCGACCTCGG
>JBDTXY010000371.1:0-3486 GCA_040005945.1 Acidobacteriota bacterium | reverse complement strand
CCTCGCCGACGTGAAGGAGCTCGGGCTCCTGCGCCCCGCTGGCGGTCATGTCGTTCCCACGGTACGCGGCGAGCGTCGAGAGGGTGCGGCTGCGCTCCTTCAGGTCCAGGAAGGTTGGCCACGCCACTCCCATGTCCCCGATGCGCATCTGGTGCTCGGACACCACAATGAGGCGCTGCGGCTCGGGGTACGGCAGGCGGCGCAGCAGCACCGCGTGCACGACGCTGAAGATCGCGGTGTTGGCGCCGATGCCCAGCGCCATCGCGGCGACGGCGATCGCGGTGAAGCCGGGAGCCTTCACGAGGGTCCGGAGCCCGTAGCGAAGATCCTGCAGCAGCGTGTTCATGGCGTCACTCCGCCCGCAGAGCGGTCATGGGATCGACTCGGGCCGCTCGCCGCGCCGGCAGGTAGCAGGCGAAGAGCGCCGCCGCGGCCAGCAGCGACGCGACGGCCGCGTAGGTGGGCGGATCGATCGGACGGACTTGGAAAAGAAGGCCGGAGAGCGCGCGGCTCAACGCGAGCGCGGCCACGAGCCCGATTCCGATACCCGCGAGGATGAGGCGAAGGCCCGCGGACAGGACTTCGACGACGACACTCCGGGGCTCGGCACCCAACGCCATCCGAATGCCGATCTCGGTCGTGCGCTGGCGCACGGAGCTCCACATCACGCCGTAGATCCCGACGGCAGCCATCAGGGCCGCGAGCCCCGCGAACGCGCCCAGGACCAGAGTCAGGAGGCGAGAAAGGGAGGCGGAACTGGTCACACGCGACTCCAGCGTCGCGAAGTTGGTCACGGGCTGATCGGCGTCGATCTTTCCGATCTGCGTCCGAACCGCTGGGACCAGAGTCAGTGGCTCTCGGTTCGTCCGCACGAGCAGGAACATGTTCACCGCTCCCTCGGCTCCCTGGGCGTACGGGACGTACACGAGCGGCAGCGGCGCGCGGTCGAGTCCGCCGTACCGAGCGTCCCCGGCGACACCCACGACGCGGAACTTCTGGGGGCCCTCGTAGTTCGGCGGGAGCGTGCCGGCAGGCACGAGCTCCGGCGGCGGATTCACGGACATGAGCTTGCCGATCGGATCCTGTCCATTCCAGTAGCGGCGGACCAGCTCCTGGTTGACGATCGCCACGGGCAACGATCGGAGCGTGTCGTGCTCCGTGAAAGCGCGCCCTCGAAGCATGCGCACCCCTGCCGCGCGGAAATAATCGCCGGCCACCACGCGATATTGGATTGGAGGCAGGTCACGTATGTGCGAGGGCAACGGCCGGTCGTAGAAGGTGATGACCTTGCCCCAGTTTTCCCCTCCGAGCGGAAGACCCGAAGTCAGACCCACCGCCTGCACACCCGGCAGCGCGCGGACGCCCCCAACGACGGCGTCGAAGAATTGCGACGATCGGGCGTACGCCTCTGGCAAGAAGAGCCGCGCGAGCCGTTCGTCGACGTATTCTTGCCGCGGCAGATCGATCTCCGCCGTCAGAACGCCTCGAGGATCGAACCCGGTGTCGACCCGCAAGAGCCGTGAGACGCTCTTCAACATCAGCCCCGCGCCGATGAGCAGCACCAGCGACAGCGCGATCTCGGCAACGACCAAACCGCGGGTGCCGCGCCGCCCTCCGACCGTCCCCGTCGAGCCCAGTCGTTGGTTCAAGGCGTCCCGAGAGTTCACGCGAGAGCTGTGAAGGGCCGGCGCCAGCTCGGCCGCGATCCCCGTCACCACCGTAACCGCCAGCGCGAAACCCAGGACCCAGAGGTCGACATGAATCTCGTCGCTCCGGGGCAGCAGCGTCGGGCCGAGCAGGTGCACCGCCCCCATGCTCCAGTAGGCGAGGAGCAGACCCGCGGCCCCGCCCAGACCGGCCAGCAGGACGCCTTCGGTGAAGAGTTGGCGCAGCAATCGCCCCCGGCCGGCGCCGAGAGCCGCACGGATGGCGATTTCGCGCCGGCGTCCCGCTGCGCGCGCCAAGAGCAGGTTGGCCAGGTTCGCGCATGCGATGAGCAGGACGAAACCGACCGCCCCCATCAGGATCAGGATCGCCGGCCGAATGTCCTGCACGATCGCTTCCTGCAGCGGCGTCAGGTCGGTGGCGAGGCCCTTGTTCTCCGGATGTTCGCGCTCGATCTGACCCATGATGGCGTTGACGTCGGCGAGCGCCTGTTCGCGCGAGATTCCGCCCTTCAATCGGCCGACCATCGTGAGGAAATAGTTGTTGTGCGTGTTCAAGTTGTCGCCCGGCGCAAACGCCATGGGCAGGAACAGCTGGGTGCTGGCAGGGTCAAACGCGAATCGCGGCGGCAGCACACCCACGACTGTGTAGGAGGAGGAATCCAGCCGGATGGTCTGCCCGACGATCGCAGGATTGCCGTCGAAACGCCGACGCCACAGGCCGTCGGTCAGGATCGCCACGCGGTGCGCGCCCCACTGCTCGTCGGCCATCCCGAGACTGCGTCCCATCAGCGGCTCCCGCCCCAGAACGGCGAAGAAGTTGGACGACACGATCAGAGCGCGCACGCGTTCCGGCTCCCCGCCGCCCGTCAGGTTGACGGGCCTCACGTAGAAGGACGCGAGGCTCTCGAGCGTGCGATTGCGCTGCCGGATCGCGTAGAAATCCGGCGGCGCCGTGGCCCAGCGCTGGCGGGGCTCTTTCTGAACAGTCTGCGCGAGGACCAGGTCTCCCGCGCTTCGGTAGGGCAAGGGCCGGAGCAACACGGCCCGGACCACGCTGAAGAGCGCGGTGTTGGCGCCGATTCCCAACGCGAGCGTGACGATCGCGACGGCGGTGAAGCCGGGAGCCTTGGCGAGCATACGAAGTCCGTAGCGGAGGTCCTGAAGAAGCGTCGTCATCGAATCACTCCGCCCGCAACGCGGTCATCGGGTCCACGCGCGCCGCGCGCCGCGCCGGCACGTAGCACGCGAGCAGCGCGACCGCGGACAGCGCCACCGCGACCGCGGCGTACGTTGGCGGATCGGTCGGGCGCACCGAAAAGAGCAGGCTCGACAGGGCGCGGCTGGCGGCCAGGGCCAGGGCCAGGCCGATGGCGATGCCCACGGCGGTCAACCGCGCGCCCTCGGCGAGGATCTCCCGGACGACGCGGTCCGGGGCCGCGCCCAGCGCGACGCGAATGCCGATCTCTGTCGTGCGCTGCCGCACCGAGCTCCACATGACGCCGTAGATGCCGACGGACGACAAGAGCAGGGCCAGGCCCGCGAAGACCGCGAGCAGCTCCCCATGAAACCGCTGGCGCGCCAGCGACGCGGCGACGACCTCGTTCATCGAGATCAGCTTGCCCACCGGCATCGCCGGATCGACCGCCCATACCTTGGCGCGAATCGCGGCCGGCAGGCCCGCAAAGCCGCGGGGGCTGCGCACGACTAAGTCCTGCCAGCGTTTCCAGGACTGCAGCGACTGCGCGTAGGGAATGTAGACCGCCGGCATCTCGCCGTCCGCCAGCCCGAAGTGGTTGACGTCGGCGGCAACGCCCACGAT
>JBDTXY010000370.1:0-3496 GCA_040005945.1 Acidobacteriota bacterium | reverse complement strand
GACGAGGACCACGCACGTCGGCGGCACGCGCTTCAAGAACGTCTCCAACTCGTCGACGCCGACGACCGTGCCGGTCGGGTTGTTGGGATTGCAGACGTAGGCGATTCCAGTGCGGGCGTCGCACGCGGCGGCCATCTTGGGCAGGTTGTGGCGGAAGTCGGAGGTCAGCGGGATCTTGATCGCCTCCGCGCGGGTGACCTTGGCATAGTTGAGGACGGCTTCGAACGTCGGCTCGGCCGCGACGATCGTCTTGCCGGCGGGGACGAATGCGGAATCGGCCATGCGGAGCACGTCGCTCGATCCGCAGCCCAGCACGATCTGGTCGGGCTTGACCCCGTGGTGCCGGGCGATCGCGTTGCGGACCTCGTTCTCGATCGCGCCGGGCGACCGCGACGCCGAGCTCGCCGAGCGCGACAGCGCCTCGAGGCTCGCGGCACACGGACCATAAGGGTTCTCATTGGCGCTCAGGCGGATCGGATCGGCGGGATTCGCCGCCGCGACCCCCGCGGACAGCTTTTCGGGAAAGCGCGCGTCCAGCAGCGCCGCGCCGGCCGTAGCGCCGAGCAGCCGGCCCAGTGTGCGGCGGGTCAGTGTCGAGGACATGGGATGCCTCCTTCTGGCGGAGCATTCTCTCCCCTCCGCGCCCCCCGTTGTAGAGTCTGGCACCTTGACCCTGTCTGCGGGCGCTCGCCTGGGACCCTACGAGATTCTCGCGCCCCTCGGAGCGGGCGGGATGGGGGAGGTCTATCGGGCGCGGGACGGGAAGCTCCATCGCGAGGTGGCGATCAAGGTGCTGCCGGCTTCCGTGGCGGAGGACCCGGAGCGGCTGGCCCGGTTCGAGCGCGAGGCGCAGGTTCTGGCTTCACTGAACCACCCGCACATCGCGGCGATCTACGGGCTCGAGGAGTCGGGGGGCGTGAGCGCTCTCGTGCTCGAGCTCGTGCCGGGCGAGACCCTCGCGGAACGGATCGCCGCGGGCCCCATCCCCGTGGACGAGGCGCTCGCAATCGCTCGACAGATCGCGGACGCCCTCGAGGCGGCTCACGAGAGGGGCATCGTGCATCGGGATTTGAAGCCCGCCAACGTCAAGCTGACCCCGGAGGGCAAGGTCAAGGTCCTCGACTTCGGCTTGGCCAAGGCCCTCGTGCGCGACGCCTCGTCGCCGGAGATCACGTCGTCGCCGACGATGACCGCGCGCGCGACGCAGGCGGGAGTGATCCTCGGCACAGCCGCCTTCATGTCGCCCGAGCAGGCGAGGGGCAAGGCGGTCGACAAGCGCGCAGACATCTGGGCGTTCGGCGTGGTCCTCTTCGAGATGTTGACCGGCAAGCGGTGCTTCGAGGGCGAGACGGTCTCCGACACGCTGGCCGCGGTGCTCACGCGGGAACCGGACTGGAGCGCGCTGCCCGCGGCGGCGCCCGCGTCCGTGCGCCGCGTGCTGAAACGCTGTCTCGAGCGCGACCCGAAACGGAGGCTTCACGACGCGGCCGACGTCCGGATCGAGCTGGAAGAGACGCCGGAAGTCCCGGCGACGGCTTCGCCCCCCGCCACCCGCGGCGCGTGGCCGGTGATTCTGGCCGCACTCGCCGCGGCTGCCATCGCCGGAGTCGTCGCCTGGAGCCTCGCGTCCAAGCGCGCGCCGGCGGCCGGCCCGGTCGTGACGAAGCTCGCGCGCATCACCCGCGGTGCGGGACGCTCCGAGTGGCCGAGCTGGTCGCCGGACGGCAGCCTGCTCGCTTATGCCGCGGACCGCAGCGGCAACTTCGAGATCTACGTCCGCCGCGGAGACGGAGGCCAGGACGTCGAGATCTCCAACGACCCCGCCCAAGATGTCCAGCCCGCCTTCTCTCCGGACGGCAACGCGGTTGCCTTCGTCTCGACACGCTCCTCGAAGAGCGGCCTCGTACGGATTGGCGGGACATACGGCCAGAACGGCCGCACCTACGGAGGAGATCTCTGGGCCGTGCCCGCCCTCGGCGGCGCGGTGCGGCGCCTGGCTTCGGACGCGAACTTCCCCACCTGGCGCCCGGACGGCAAGGGGATTCTCTACGTCAGCGGCTCGGAGGTCCGGCGTTCCATCATGGAGGTGCCATCCGACGGCGGCGCGCCGCGCGCGGTGCTGCCGAGCGAGGCATCCACGTGGGAGATCAACCGGATCGCGTGCTCGCCGGATGGGCGATGGATCAGCCTCGAGACGCAGCCCGAGGGCATCCTGTTGATGCCGGCCACGGGCGGGAAGCCGCACGCCCTGATCACCGGCTTCGGGCACGCCTGGGATCCGTCGTCTCACCGGCTCTACTTCATCGTTCGCGACCCACAGGGCGGCAGCCGGATCCAGTTCGTCGAGGTCTCGTCCACGGGCCAGGCCGTCGGAAACGCGCCGTCGACCGTCAGCCTCATGACCACGGAGGTCCTCGAATTCGCGATCACCCGCGACGGCCTTCGGATCGCGGTGCCGGAGCTCGAGGCCTCGCGCAACCTGACACGGCTGCCGCTCGCGCCCGGAGGGGGAGCGCCCGCCGGCCCCGAGGAGCCGCTGACGAGCGGCCGCGTCACCGACAGCTATCCGAGCGTTTCGCCCGACGGCCGGCGCGTCGCTCTGGTGAGCGACACCTTCGGACACAAGGAAGTAGAGGTGCTCGACGTCGAGAGCCGCCACCGCGAGAGGCTCCAGCTGCCAGGAGAAGACGTCGCGCAAGCGGCCACCGTCTGGATGCCCGACGGACGACAGCTTCTGATCAGCCGCTCCGGAGAGGGCTCACGCAGCTCGACCTGGATCGTGGCCTTGGACGGCAGCCGCGCGGAGCAGCTCTTCGCCTGGTCGGGGCTGGGGGCCTTTGCGATGGGACCCTCGTCAGACGGGAAGAGGGTGGTCCATTCCGATACGGTCAACGGGGTCCAGCAGATCTTCGTCTTCAATCTCGACACGCGCAAGGCGATCCAGCTCACCGATACGCCCGGCGCGAAGTTCGATAGCGTCTTCTCACCGGACGGTAGATCGATCGCGATCACGGGCACAAAGGACGGCGTCGTGCAGCTCTTCTCCATGCCCGCCGCCGGCGGCCCGATGCGGCAGCTGACGACCGGTTACGAGCGGATGCGGCATCCGTTCTTTTCGCCCGACGGAAAGTGGATCTACATCCAACCGAGCCACCGCAACATCTTCCGCGTCCCGACCGAGGGCGGGCCGCTCCAGCAGGTCACGCACTTTCCCGAGGCGGGACTCTTCCTGGAAGAGCCGACCATCTCCCCGGACGGACGGTACCTCTACTACTGCCGTGAGAATGGCGGCTCCTCGCTCTGGCTCATGACGCTCGAGGATCGGGGCCGGCACCCATGAGCCTGGCGGCCGGCGCGCGTCTGGGCCCCCACGAGATCCTCGCGCCGCTCGGTGCGGGCGGGAACTCTCCCCCTCTGCCGGCGGGAGCCGTCCACCGTGGCAAGCCCCCGGCCGTAGGCAACACCGGCCGAAGGCCGGTGGTATCGGGTCGGGTGA
>JBDTXY010000369.1:0-3508 GCA_040005945.1 Acidobacteriota bacterium | reverse complement strand
GCTGGGGAAACAGGCTCACGAACCCGGCGGCGGCGATCCCTCCCAGGATCGCCAGTGTGGACAGGAGGCTGGATCCTCGCTGGGGCTGGGGCGTCGAGAGGGACAGGCACGTGACCGCCAGGTTGCCCGCGACCACGAGCCCGAAGAGGTAGGCCTCGGCGAGAAGGCCGCGCCCCAGCAGCCAAGCCAGGCCCGCGATCCCCAGCGCCGGCAGGATGCTGGGGGCGATCATGGGATAGCCGACGTAGTGGATCGTCGATGGAGCCGACAGCAGGCCGATCGTCCCCAGCCGAAGCTGGTTGAGCCCGACGGCCCACACCGATCCCTGTGTCTTGACCTCCTCCGGGAGCCATTCCTTGTCGAAGAAGACCGACGTCTTGTTGTACCGCCCGTTCCATTCGTCGAACCGTTTCGTGGCGTAGTGAATGCTGGGCGCCGCGGCCACCAGGAATCCCGCCGTCAGCGCCGCCAGCACCCACGCGCGCCGGGGGCGCACGGCCCGCGCCCCCCACGCCAGCACCGGCAGGAAGAACAGCGCGACGACGACCATGATGCGGCCGCCCGTGTAGCCGTAGAACGTCAGGCCGCTGAAGATGCCGGCAAAACAGGCGCTGCGGGGCGAGCCCCGACGGTAGGCCATCAGCATCGCCAGGACCGCCGCGACGACCGTGACCGAGTCGACCACGACCAAGTCCGACATGCGGCTCCAATGAATGTGCTGGGGCTGCAGGACGAGCAGGGCCAGCGCAAAGAGCGCGGCCTCCGGGCCGCCCGCGACCGCCGCCGCTCCAGCGGCCGCCACCAGAGCCGCCGTTCCGATGATCCCGTAGGGGACGCGCGGGCTGCCGATGGGATCGGATCCCAGGAGATAGCCGATGCCCGCCGGCAGCATCGACAGGTGGGCGCAAGACTGCGCGCCCATGCCGAACGGGTCGTCGTTGGGATCGCGCCAGATCTGGCCCAGGCCGTCCATCGTGACCGCGTTCTCGTCGCCCGCTCGCACGGGATGGATCCGGGACAGGGCCATCAGGCGTGCCGACGCGCCCACGGCAAGCAGGGCCGCGCAGGCCAGCAGCAGCGCCGGCGACCAGCGGCGCGGCCGGGGCGCAGTCCTGGAAAACGCCAGCGGCACGAGCGCGACGGCCGCCGCCCAAACGGCCAGCGCCCAGAGCGGAATCTCGAAACGTCGCTGGAGAAAGAACGTCCAGACCGAGAGGCCCAGCGCCGCCGCGCCCGCCAGAGCGCGGGCCCACCCGGGCGCCGGCGCCAGCGGCGGAATCGGTTCGGAGCCCGGCGGCTCCGGCCGGCGAGAGAGCCAGCCCGCGGCCGCCGCGAGCAGAAACGCTCCCAGCAGGGCCAGCGCATAGGGGCCCGGCCCTTCCGGCACGTTCCCCAGCTTCGCGAGCCGGCTGGCCACCAGGGTTCCGAGCGCCACGGAGCCGGACAAGAGTGCGAGAGCTCCCAACCTCCATCTCATGGCGCGGAGACCTCTGCCTGCCTCAGGGAGATTCCGGCACGTAGGGTGGCGTCGTCGTGCGGAGAAGAACCACGAGCGCGATGTCCTGCCTCACGAAGGCGGGGTGCGGCAGGCGGATGGGGTGCGGGATTTCCATTTCCCGCGCCCAACTCTTGGCCTTCTCCAGGTATTCCTCCGAGAACACGTGGACGCCCGGCGGGACGGAGTACGGATCCTCGTCGGCCATCATCGTCACTTTCCGACCCGGCATGAAATAGCGAAACGAGGGGAAGTCCCAGTACACGAACGGCGATCCGTGAAAATAGATCGGCTCGTCGCGGTAGCGGGGCGCGGAGAGCAGGCCGCACACGCTTTGCGCCATGGCGGCGTGCCGTCCCCCGCCCTCGGCGTACGGGAGCCAGTCCAGCGGATAACCGGAGACCTGGCGAGCCAGGAAGACGCCGACGAAGAGCGCTCCCAGCGCCGACTTGAGGGGCGCGCCGCCGGCGCGCTCCGGAAAGAGCGCCAGGAATCCGGCCAGCGCCACCCCTCCGAGGATGGCCAGCATCGGAACCAGGCTCGAGACGCGCTGCGGCTGCGGAGTGCTCAGAGTCAGCGAGACACCCGCCAGATTGCCGCCGACGACCAACGCCGCGAGCAGCGCTTCCGCGAAGGATCGGCGCCGCCCAAAGAGCCACCCCAGGCCCGCGATGCCCAGCGCCGGAAGCAGCGCCGGAGCGATCATGGGAACTCCCGTGAAGATGTCGATCGTGGGTCCCGACGAGAGCAGTCCGATCGTCCCTAAACGAAACTGGTTGAGGAGCACTTTCGTTTCCGAGCCCTGGATCTTGACCTCCTGGCGATTCCACCGGGGCTCGAAGACGCTGGTCCGGTTGAAGCGTCCGTTCCATTCGTCGAAGCGAAGCATCGCGTAGTGCAGATTGGGGCCGGCGGCGATCAGGAAGCCCGCGATCAATGCCCCCGCGAGCAGGGCCTGGCGTCTCCGGTGACCCCGAAAGCGCCACAGGACCATCGGGAGAGAGGCCAGGAGCACGACGGGCATGATGCGCCCTCCCCCGTATCCGTAGAGCGCGATTCCGGAGCAGACGCCCGCCAGGCAAGCCGAGCGGGGAGAGCCCGTCTTGAGCGCGGCGAACAAGAAGAGCACCGCCGCCGTCACGGTGAGCGAGTCGACCACGACGTTGTTCGAAGACCGGCTGAAGTGAACGTGTAGCGGGTTCAGGGCGATCAATGCCGCCGCGCCCAGGGCGGCCCACGGGCCCGCCAGCAGCGCGGCCGCTCCGGCCGTCACGGCCACGGCCAGGACCCCGATGATCGCCGGGAACAACCGGGGCCCCCCCAGCTTCGAATCGAACAGGATCGCGCCGGCGCCCGCCGGCATCATTCCAATGTGCATGGAGGAGTTGACACCGCTTCCGAAGGGATCGGATCCATCGCTGCGATCCAGAATCCCCCTCCCATCCATGGCCACCGAGGCTTCATCGCCCGAGAGGACCGGTAGGACCAGATCGAGACGAATCAGGCGGGCACCGGCCGCGAGCATCACGACGGCGGCCACCGCCAACGGCAGGCCGCGCCGCGCCGGCGTTGCGCTTGCCGATGCGGCCTTCGAAGCTCGGGGGAAAGCCGCAACCACCGCCACCATTCCGGCGATCCAGATCAAAAGCGCCTTCAGCGGAGGATCCGGACGAATCTGCAGTACCCAGACCCACGCGAACGCACCCAGAGCGGCCGCCGCCGCGAGAAGACGCGCCGCCGGAAACCCAGGGGTCAGGGGCCGCGGGCTCGCAGTCTTCGCGAGAGACGATCCCGCGTTCGAAAGCCATCCCGCAGCCACGCAGATGAGCAACGCGAGGACGAGCAGGAACGACGGGATCGCCCAACGCTCCGGAACCCTGCCCAGGCGGGCGAGCCAAATCGCCGTGCGCAGCGCCACACCGACTCCCAGACCGAGCAGCACCCGAGACCACACCGCGCGCTTCAGATCCATCCCATCCTCACATCCACCTTTCCAACGGCCAGGCTCTCAAG